>JANLTQ010000363.1:0-1925 GCA_031363005.1 Acidimicrobiia bacterium
CCCGATTACGGCAAGTACCCGACGTCGATGCTGCTCTACATCATGGAGGCGAGCTTCTACTCACAGCGCCCGTTCGTTCAGCTCGTCCTGTCGGGCGTGTTCGACCGGTTCCCGCGCCTCAAGTTCGTGATGACCGAGAACGGTTGCGCGTGGCTGCCGGGACTCATCGCTCACATGGACGGGATGATGAAGTCGATCCGCGGCGGCGGCGCCGTCGGCGAGATCCGCTACACCAAGGACGAGCGCCAGGGGTCGCTGCTCGCGTCGGAGGCGTTCGCACAGAACTGCTGGATGGGTGTGAGCCAACCCGGGATGGCCGACGCCAAGGCGATGAGCTTCGTCGGCGAGGACCGCTTCATGTGGGGAAGCGACTACCCGCACGACGAAGGCACGTACCCGCACTCGCGTGAGGCAATCAGGTCGCGGTTCCACGAGCTGAGCCCGGACGTGAAGTACAAGATCCTCGCCAGCAACGCGGCTGCGCTCTACGACTTCGACCTCGAGGCGTTGGCACCATTGGCCGAGCGGGTCGGGCCGACGGTGGCCGAACTCGCCGAGCCGCTGCACGCGCTTCCGGAGAACCCAAGCCAGGGTCTGGCCCGTGGCTACGCCGCCGGCGACCGCGACGACAAGGTTCTCTCCAACGACATGAGCGCCGACGCGCTCTGACGTTCCGAGCGAATCTCCGCCGTCACCCGGCCTCAGAGTTCGATTTCGACTGTGACCGCGTGCGGGTCGCCGGCGAACCGGGCGACCGTGAAGGTGTGGCGTCCGTCCGCGGGCCGCCACGCGTGGCGTTGGGGGTCTCGAGTGGCGAGGCGATCGACGGGAACCGCAATCACGCAGGACGTCACGCCGCCCGCCGGCACCTCGCAGCGGGCGAAGCCGACCAGGCGCGGTGGAGCATCCGGGTCGGGAAACTGCGCGTAGACCTGCACGACATCGGCGCCGTCGCGTTCACCGGTGTTCCGTACCGCCACCTGCAGGGTGACGACTCCATCGGTGCCGACTTCGTCGATGGCGGACACGTCGACGTCACCGAGCGCAAAGGTGGTGTACGAGAGGCCGAACCCGAACGGAAATGCTGGCTCGGTACCGGTCCGGGCGAGATGCCACCAGCCGTGCCAACGGTCATAGACGAAGTGCGTGGCGTCGCGCTCGTACGGCGGGAGGTCGGCCTCGTCGACCGGCACGCTGAACGGCAGTCGGGCCGAAGGGTTGACCGTACCGAGCAGAACATCAGCGAGACCCGGTCCGGCTTGGCAGCCGCCGTACCAGGCCTGCACCACGGCCGGCACCGCATCGAGCCACTCGGTGGTGATCACGGCGCTGCCCGCCTGGATGACGACCACGGTCCGAGGGTTCGCGGCGGCGACGGCCCGGATGAGTGCAACATCCTCGGGGCGCAGCCGCAGAGAGTCGCGGTCGCCGCCCACGCCGAACCCGCCTCCGCGTTCGCCGAGGCGCGCCGGCTTTGTCGTCGGCGCCAGCGCGGCGAGCGACGCGTTGAACCGCTCGGCGACGTCGGGCTCGTCGGCACTCGGGAACAACGTGGCGAGCTCGGGATCGGTCGTGCCGATGTACTCGCCCTCGTCGAGGTACGTGTAGCCGACGACTACCAGGGCGACATCGGCACCGGCCGCGGCCGCGGCGGCCCGCTCGGTGTCGGCGCCGTCGTCGTGGACGACAGCGTCGAACGCGGCGCGAAGACCGTCGAGCACCGTGTGACAGTCGAGGTCCCACACATCGCTCGAGCCATGGTCGCCGAGGTTGATGGTGTCCGCGAGCCGGCCGAGGACCGCCACGCGCCGGCCGTCAACCGCCGTCAGTGGAAGGAGCGGAACGCCGTCGACCGCTTCGTTGCGGAGCAGCACGACCGACCGCGCCGCGACCTCGCGCGCCAGCTCGCGATGTTCCGGCGAACC
>JANLTQ010000365.1:0-2153 GCA_031363005.1 Acidimicrobiia bacterium
GAGGCTCCAGTTCTGCATCTCGATCCCGAGTTGGATCCACTGATCTTCGGTCCAGGTGGAGAAGACCGTGCCCCTGAGCTCCACGTTCTCGCCGAACACCTCGGACCCGTTCATCTGCACCTGGTTCGCGAGCGCCACCGCGGCTTGATCAACTTCGATCGACCAGTCCAAGTCCGTCTCCGCATTCCACTGCGACGTCTTGGCCTTCTCGTACAGCTTGATCAACGCCGGACGTGAACGCGAGTAGTCCCACGTGAAGAGCGCGTCCGATTCGGCCTTGACCGTGTGGACGATCTCGTCGACGTCGGAGTTGCTGATGGACAGGATCGCTTCGAGATCGTCGATCTCGTCACGGCCGATCATGTCGAAGTTCGTGGTCATTGCGATACCTCATTCAACGGTGGGGACGGGCGAAACGCAGGAACGATGTGACGACGGACGAGCGCGTTTGCGGCGGCCTCGTCGGTCATCGAGAAGGGCGCACGGTCGGGATGGAGGTAGGCGAGCAGGACCCGCGTACTCCATTCGGCGGCGCTCGCGGCGCGGTCTTCAGGGACGAAGCGAGCGAAGACCGGTGCGAATCGAACCGCGGCGTCCGTGAACATCCGATCGCCACCTTCGAACGACAGTCCGGGTAGCACGACTTCGGGCTCGAGATCGAGCGCCCGCTGCAGCGCGGTGTGGGTGACCAGGACTCGCGCCGCGCAGACGAACATCCTGGTGACCGCGTCTTCGAGGGATTCGGCGCCGGCCGCGCTCGCGATGATCGCATCGGTGACGCGATTGATCTCCGCCGCCACCGAAGCCTCGACCACGGCGGCACGATTCGCGAAGTAGCGGTACACCGTGGCGCGCGAGCAATCGGCCTCGCCGGCGATGTCGTCCAGCGTGGTCTTCGCGACGCCGAACCGTTCGAGACACACCATGGCACCGGCCAGGATCCGCGCTTCGACGTCATCCGACCGGGATTCCGACACGGCGGAGGCGGCGAGAGTGGACGGAGACATCACTTGAGACAATATGACGATCAGCGTCTCATCGTCAATGTGTCGCACGTCATACTCGCCGACGGGGCGAAGCTACAGTCCCGCCGAGTGACGACCGACGGGACAGGTAGAGCAGAGATGCATTTCGAGACGAAGCCTGACGGCACACCGTTCACCTCGGCCGACTACAGCACCCGCCACGCCCAGGCCTTCGCCAATCGGTACGACGACGGGCTCGGAGACCAGAAGATCGCGGCATTCCGACGACTCGCCGGACCCCTCGCGGGCACGCGTCTCCTCGACGTCGGATCGGGCGACGGGACCTTCTCGAAGGTCGCGAGGGAGGCCGGTGCGGAGGTCCGAGCGATCGACTTCGCCGATTCGATGGTCGACGCAACCGCACACCGCGCCGCGGTGCCCGTCGTGCGTGGATCCGCCGATGCGCTCCCGTACGACGCCGGCACCTTCGACATCGTCACCGCACTCGACATCATCGAGCACCTCTACCGACCTGAGCAGGCACTGCAGGAGTTCCGGCGGGTCCTCGCGCCCAACGGTCGGCTGCTCCTCGGCACCGACCGCGATGGCGTCGCACTCGGGCTGCTTCCGCTGCGTTTCCCCAAGGTGGTGCGCCGGATGCTGGTACGCGGGCAGGCCAAAGGTGCACGATCGGATCCCGACCGTTACATCACCCCGCTGTGCACCCACACCCACGAGTTCGAACTCGACGAGCTGCTCGCGCTGACCGCACAGACCGGGTTCCGCATGTCTGGCATCGACTCGTACTGCTACAGCGCCGGGCTCGACAGCTGGGGGCGCATGATCGAGCGCACTGCCATCGGGCCGCTGCGGAAGTGGAAATGGAACTACGTGATGGTGGCCCTGACGCGCGTGTGAATCGTCGGCCCCCTCAGGGCTTCGGTGCGTCGACGATCTCAGCCGGTGCGGCTCGCACAAGCGCGGCGGGCTCCAGGATGCCGGCCAATAGGTGTTCCCGAACCAGCTGGTGAACGGCGCCGCGGTCTCCGAGGTCCCACTCACCGTGGGAGCCGATGAGCGAGAGGATCATCCGGGCGAGGAAATCGGCCGACTCGTCGAGGTCCACGTCGGCAAGCACGCGCCCGGCCTTGCGTTCCTGTTCGAGGTACGGCAGGAGAAACGCGGTGA
>JANLTQ010000188.1:0-2708 GCA_031363005.1 Acidimicrobiia bacterium
TGAGTGCTCACTCATTACTCATCACTCATTACCCATCACTCATCACTCAGTACTCGTTTTACGCTTCCGCCCGAAGGACTTCCAGCGGAGGTCGATTGGCAATGCCCCGGCTGTTGAGCATTCCAATCGCGACCGCCAGAAGAGTTACGATCAGAAGAGCGACGAGGCTGGGCAGCATAAAGGGCACGAAAGGCGCTTCAAACACATACCGGGCCAGCGCCCGACTGCCGGCCCAGGCGAGCAGAAGCCCGGTGAGCGCGGCCAGTCGCCGACTCTTGAACAGAATCGGCATGGCTTCTTCGTTCCCGACCACCGCGATCGGGATGACCGGGACACCCGACCGCATCGCAATCTCGATGAACCCGGCTCGACCGAAGCGGTGCAGCTTGTAGCGATCTTGGTAGGTCTTGCCCGTGCCCTTCGTGCCCTCGGGGAACACGAGCACGAGTTGACGGTCGTCCTTCAGGAGTCGGTACGCGTTGTCGGGATGCGCAGGGACACCGCCGAGGCGGGACCACATCGTGCCGACGAACGGAATGGCACGGAACAAGTTCTCCGCGAGTCCATAGACGGGCCGATGGAGTTCGGTTTCGATGCCGTGCATGATCGCCGGCGCGTCGGCCGGGATCGCGCCCGCATGGTTGGCCACGATCAACGCACCACCGTCGGTCGGGATGTGCTCGAGGCCTTCCCACTCGACCCGAAACCAATGCCGATACATGGGGTCATAGATCCGCCGAGCGATCTCACGCATGTGTTCACTGCGACCGTAGGGATCGACGTCGCCACGACGGATCTCGGATTCGTTCGGTTCGAGGTCCAGTCGTTCGGGCCGCTGCGTCGTGGGAACCAACGCCACGCTGCGCGCGACGGCCTCCGCGGGATCGGTGAGATCGAAGACCGGTTCGGACGTGACGGTGCGTGATTTCGGTCGGTCGTCAGGCTCGGGGGGATCGATCACCTGGGCTCCGGAGTGGGTCGTGGTGTCGTCGGGCGGTGGGGCCACCCCGGAAGGAAACCGCGGAATGGCGACCGATGCAACTCGACCCGAGGTTGGTCGCGCTCCGTGGTCGTCGTTGGCGGCGCGGCTCAGGGCCGTTGCGCACCGGTGACCGCCCAGCGCTCGGTGCGGAACCGGCGGAACAGCCCGAACCACCGGACGATCATCCACAGGACGAACGCGCTCCACAGCAGCTCTAGGGTGAGGTCGAGCGTGGTCATGAGCATGAGGACGCCGCCGTAGATCGCGGAGGCCGCCGCCATCGCGCCGGCGAGGTATTTGGCGTCGCCGGCTCCGATGAGGATGCCGTCGAAGATGAAGACCGCGGCGGCGAGGGGCTGGAGTCCGGCCACGAACCAGAGGATCTGGTCGGTTTGGTGGCGGACGTCGGGGTCGTTCGTGAACAGATCACTCAGCCACGGTCGCGTGGCGATCACTGCGAGCCCGAGCACTAGCCCCGACGCCAGGCCGAGGTGCAACATCCGGCGCGACACGGTATGGGCGCTGGTCGCATCGCCGGCGCCGAGGTACCGGCCGACGAGGGCTTGCCCGGCGATCGCGATGGCGTCGAGCGCAAGCGCGAGGAATGTCCAGACCTGGAAAGCGATCTGATGGGCACCGAGTGCGACGTTGGAGATCCGGGCGGCGAGTGCAGTGGTGACGAGGAGCGCGGCGAGAAGGGATCCGGTGCGGACCATCAGCTGACTGCCGACGACGGCACCGGCCCGCACGCCTTCGGTGCGCGGCGTGAGGCGCGCGCCGGTGGCTTTGGTTCGGCGCCGCACGATCACGGCGAAGGCGATCATGCTCAGCACCTGGGCGATCACCGTGCCCCAAGCGGAACCGGCGATCCCGGCGTCGAGTCCGTAGACGAAGAACAGTTCGAGGGCGAGGTTCACGACGTTGGCGCCGACTGCGACCAACAGTGTGGTCCTCGTGTCCTGGACGCCACGCAAGTACCCCGCGCTCGCAAGCGCGACGAGCACGAACGGCGCGCCGAGCAGCGAGATGCGCAGGTAATCGGATGCGAAGGGTCGTACTGCGTTGGACGCGCCCATCACGTCGACGATCACCGGGACCAGCAGAAGTCCGAGCGTGCTCAGCCCGATGCCGAGGCCGGCCGCGAGCCACAGTCCGTCGATCCCGTGTTCGGCCGCGGCGCGAGGATCCTCCGCGCCGATGTGGCGGGCGACGGTCCCGGTGGTCGTGTAAGCGAGGAAGTTGAAGATGCCGAACACCGCGGTGAGCACGATCGACGCGATGGCGATCCCACCGAGCTCGCGGGTTCCGAGGTGTCCGACGATCGCGGTGTCGGCGAGCAGGTACAGCGGCTCCGCGATCAGCGCACCGAAGGCCGGCACCGCCAGCCGCACGATCTCCCGGTCGTGGGAACTCCGCCACTGCATCGCTTTCCGCCCCACGCTGTCACTCTGTCACGGCGGGTTTCTTTGCTCCTCGACCATTCGTCCTGTCACCGACTTCTTGCGTTCACTGTCCCCGCGGCCACCGCATCGGTGGCTCCAGGGCCAGTGGACAGTGGTGGAGCCCGACCCGATCCCGAGACGGAGCGCAGCGGAGCGAGCCGCGAGGTAGCGAGCCCACGAAGATCGCGCTGCACATGGATGGCGACCGGACGAGCAATCGTATGGTCGCACCCTCGTGGGATGGTGATGAGGTGGACGGAGTGGCGGCAACGAGATTTGCGACG
>JANLTQ010000235.1:0-4298 GCA_031363005.1 Acidimicrobiia bacterium
GGGGGGGTCGCCCCTCTTACGCGACTTTCTTTACAATTTCTGCGGCGCCTCGTCGTCCCCGCCGGGGGGCCACCCCCGCGCGTGGGACCCCCCGCGACTCCTGGATGGCGTCGAAGCGCCGACGACCGCTGAAGAGTTCACGCAACACCAGCGCCGTCCACCGGTCGCCGACGAGATCGGTCGTGCGCGCGATCGGGCACGGCCAATCGTCGAACCGCGCGCTCACGCCATTCCCGCTCTTGCGCCTGCGGCGCGGGCCGCCGTATCGGCGGGCCTGACGGCCTGCGCCGCTTCGGGGCCCATGATCAAGGCGGTGAACTCACTCACGTGAGGACTTCGACGCGGGCGGCGACGTGTTTGTGGTGCGGGGTCAACGCGAACCAGTCGCGATCGTCGGCAGACGTCAGCTCGTTCGGCGCCACTCCGGTGACGGACTCGCCACCCGACGCATCGGCGTCCGGATACGCGAGGCCGCGCCCGTTGGGCAACGAGATGTGACCGGGCTGGAGGGTGTCGGTGATCTCGACCGTGGTCACCGCGCGCCCACGCTTGGTCAGCACCGCGACCGTCACACCGTCCGCAACGCCGAGGCGCTCGGCGTCGACTGCACTCATGCGCAGCGCGCCGGCGCGGTCGGACTTCATCCAGGTGGGATCGCGGAAGATCGTGTTGGCGGTGGAGGACCGTCGCTCCCCCGCCGAGAGCACGAATGGAAACGCATCGTCACGTTCCGGCCCGGTGGCGGGAAGCTCGGCGAACTCCGCCAGCAGTTCGGACTGCACGAGATGGATCCGACCGTCGTCGTACGCGAGTCGGTCCCAGGTGGCGGCGTACGGATCAACGCTGAACGTGACGCCGCGCCCGGCGAACACCGCGTCGAACAACTCGTCGCCGCTCTCGAATCCGGCCCGGCGCACGGACTCGGTCTGGTTGAGGAAGCAGGTCTGCGCGAGTCCCCACACCGCGGCCGCGCCTTCGTTCCCCTCGCCGAGCGTGGGGCCGAGGGTTTCGTACAACACCAGCGCGGCGTGCTTCGCCAGATGAGGCTGCTCGACCATCACAGTCAGGAACGCGTTCGCAAACTCGGTACGACCCTGCGCCGCAGCCTCGTGCAGCGGCGCGAGGTCGGCGTCGGTGTAACCGCCGAGGGCGCGCACCAAGCGGCGGTGGATCTCCGGCTCGGGCAGCGATCCCGGCCGCGGTTCGAACAGCGGTCGACGCAGATGGAACACGTTCTCCGGGAACTCGAGCGTGAAGAAGGTCGCCTCCCACTTCTCGAACTGACTCGCCGCAGGAAGCACGTAGTCGGCGCAGCGCGCGGTCTCGGTCATCGCCACGTCGATCACCACGCTGAACTCGAGCGCGGCCATCGCCTCCCGCATGCGCGGGCTGTCCGGCATCGAGTGCACCGGGTTGCCGCTCTCCACGATCATCGCCCGGAAGCGGTCGGGGTGATCGGTGAGGATCTCTTCCGGGATCGCCGCGCACGGCACGAGACCGGTGATAATCCGGTGTCCGCCGACGGGCGTGCGGCGGTCCGTACCGCCTTTGCCGCCACCGGCGAGGCTCGCGAACGCGGTGTGGATGTTCATCGCGCCGGGTTTCCCGAAGTTGCCGGTCACGAGGTAGATCAGCTTCTCGAGGTAGGAGTTGAGTGTGCTGTGCTGCGACTGTTGGATTCCGAGATCCTCGAAGATCGACACGCTCGCTGCTTGCGCGATCCGGCGGGCGACCGCGCGCACGTCGGCTTCCGTGACACCCGCGATCTCGCACCACTTCGCGACGTCGACGATGGCCAACGTGTCGGTCAGGCCTTCGAGGCCGACGGTGTGGTGCGCAATGAACTCGTCGTCGAACAGCGACTCGTCGATCAACACCTTCAAGATCGCACCGAGACACCAGGCGTCGGTACCGGGCCTGACTTGGAGGTGGTAGTCGGCGAGTTCGGCAGACTCGGTCCGGCGTGGGTCGATCACGATCATCGCCCGGTTCGGATCCTTGGCGATCTCCTTCAGGGTGACGCGTGCGCGCGGGAACCCGTGGGACTGCCACGGGTTCTTGCCGACGAACACCGCGACTTCCGCGCGTTCGTAGTCGCCGGTGGTGTGACACTTCGGCCGTCCGAACAGCTGACCGTCGACCCAGAACTCGCCGGTCTTCTCCTGAGACAACGCGCTCGCGGTGTACACGCTGCCGACCGCAGCGCGCAGCGACCGTCCGTAGCCACCGCCGAGATGATTCCCCTGCCCGCCGCCGCCGTAATAGAAGATCGACGCGCCGCCGTGTTGGTCCTGCACCCGCCGGAGGCCCGCCGCGACCTCGGTGATCGCGGTGTCCCAGTCCACCGGCTCGTAGCTGCCGTCGGCGCGTCGACGCATCGGGCTCGTCAGCCGATCGGCGGCGTTCTGATAGTGGTCGAGACGCAGTGCCTTCTCGCACGTGTACCCCTGCGAGCCCGGATGCGACTTGTCGCCGCGGATGCGGCTGATCTTCGGACCGTCGAGCTTGACCTCGATCCCGCAATTGATGCTGCAGAGAATGCACGCCGTCGCGTGCCATTCCTTCGTCGGGTCGCTGACGGTCTCGGTGCCGGTCTGGGTCATCGCACAGCCTCCAGGAGTGAGTTCACTTTCCGAACCTACTCGCGTTTCGCCGAACCACCGCCGCGAATTGCGGGCCAGAGGGTGCGAGACGAGCGCTGATCCGGTCCGGGGTGGGTCAACGGCCGAGCCAGCGACTCCAGGTCTCTGGATTATCGGTGGCGAACGCGAGGAGATCGGCCATGACCGCGGCGAGCGGGCGATACCAACTTGGTCCGGTTTTGGGTGAACGGCGAAGGCCGGCGAGCGCATTGCCGAGCGCGAGGTGCACGATCCGTTGTTCGAGGGTGGGATCCCTCGCCGGCCCGACGATCTCGCGATACCCGACGAGCGCTTGCACGATCGCGGCCGCGCGAAGACCGGCGAGGTCGTGCGCCGGGTCGCCGATTCCGGCGTCACCCCAGTCGATCAACACCAACTCGTTGCGCTGATTCACCATCATGTTGTCGGGCTTCACGTCGTTGTGCAGGAAGCAGGTACGCGGAGTTGATTCGTGGGTCGTGGTCTCCTCGAGTACGCGTGCGAACCATCGCTGCGCGTTCGTATCGAGCATGCCAGCGGCGACCGTTTCGCCGAGGAGGGCGTCGACGTCCCACGTGCCGGGAGTTCGAAACCACAGATGCGGATCGGGAAGCGGCGCGGTGTGCAGCGTGGCGAGCTGGACACCGAGTTGGCGGAACAGGTCCGGGAGGCGCACATCATCGTGGGCGAGCCGGGAGAGATCGGTGCCGTGCACCCGTTCGACGATCGCGTACGGCACGTCGAGGATGGCGCAGGAGTCGTCAAACGCAATGAGTTCGGGAGTCCCTACGCCGGCTGCGCGCGCAACGGGAATCGCGACCACCTCGGCGCGCAGATCACCGAGGCACATCTCCTCGGGCTTCGGCACGCGCAGGACGTATCCGGACCCGAGCGACCAGAGCGAGTGCACGACCCCGTTGCTCGGCATCGGCTCGATCGGGCCGTCGAGCGTGAGGTGGGCCCGCTCCACGATCGCCTGGAGTTGCTCATCGGTGAGCGTGACGAACGGCATGACCTCGTAGGCCGCCAACGGAAGGAACGGGAGTACCGGCATCGACCGCATACTGGTCGACTGGGTCACCAACCACCACGCGAAATACGGCCGAGAGGGCGCGAGACGAGCGCTGATTCGGCTTGGGGTGGGTTAGCCGGGGAGGAGGGTGCGCTGGGGTTGTTCGCGGTTGAGCAGCCAGCGCTTCCACGGGAGGCCGCCGCCGAAGCCGGTGAGGGAACCGTCGGCACCGATCACGCGGTGACACGGGACGATGATCGCGATCGGGTTCTGGCCGTTGGCGGCGCCGACGGCCCGTGCCGCTCCGGGCCGGTCCACGCGCTTCGCGAGTTCGCCGTACGAGATGGTCTCGCCGTACGGGATCCGGGACAACTGGCGCCAAACATCGAGTTGGAACGGTGTGCCGTGCGGTGCGAGCTCGAGGTCGAAGTCGGTGCGGTCGCCGGCGAAGTACTCGTCGAGTTGACGGGTCACTTCTTTCAGCGCATCGGCGTCTTCGTGCCAGTCGTCGCCGAGTGGCAACGGACCGTCGACGAAGTGCAGGCGCACGACGCGCCCTTCCTCGTCCACCGCGATGAGGAGTGGTCCTTCGGGTCCGTCGTAGATCGAGTAGCTGGTCATTGCCGTCTCCTTGATGATTCGACGCGTGGTTTGCAAGCCAGGGC
>JANLTQ010000241.1:0-3241 GCA_031363005.1 Acidimicrobiia bacterium
GTGTCGACGAGTCCGAGATCGTGGTCGGATCTGAACTCGAGGTCGACGACAAGACCCGAGCCACCATGACCGCGACCTGGCGGCGGTTCCGCCCCCGCTGACTCGTGCGTTCAGCGGAACTCTCGCCGCCCTGGACGTCGAACGTATGTTCGTATACCCTCGACCGTCCCTGAGGTCGCGGATTCGAGAGTGGCGAAATGGTCGGGACGGGTTATGCGGAGCTGCACTGCCATACGAATTTCTCGTTTCTCGACGGCGCGAGCCACCCCGAGGAGTTGGCTGAGGAGGCCCACCGGCTCGGGCTGACCGGCCTGGCCGTCACCGATCACGACGGCCTCTACGGCGTCGTGCGCTTCGCCGAGGCGGCCCGCCCGATCGGTCTCCCCACTGTCTTCGGCGCCGAGCTGACGCTCGGCATCGACCGGCCGGCGAATGGTCCCGAGCGGCGAGCGGTGACGAACGGATCCTCGCGTGTCAACCGAGCAGCGAGTGCGACCAGCGGACTCGCGGAGATTCCGGGGGAGCACGTGTTGATCTTGGCGGAGGGTCCGTCGGGATACGCCGCGCTGGCGCGCACGATCAGCGAGGCGCAGATGCGCGGGGAGAAGGGCGCGCCGCAACTGCGCTTTGACCAGTTGGTCGACGCCGCGTCGACCGCGAAGGGCAACTGGTTCACTACCACCGGGTGTCGGAAGGGCATCGTCCCGGCCGCGCTTATGCGCGACGGTCCCGCGGCCGCGCAGCGAGCTCTCGAACAGCTCGTCGCCGCGTTCGGCCGGGATCGAGTCCTGGTGGAGTTGTGGGATCACGGTGATCCGCTCGATCGGCCGCGCAACGACGCGCTTGCGCAACTCGCGATGCGCACCGACACCGAGGTCATCGCCACGAACAACGTGCACTACGCCACGCCTGACCGTCGCCAACTTGCCACCGCACTCGCGGCGATCCGGTCTCGTCGCAGTCTCGACGAGCTCGACGGCTGGTTGCCGGCCACACCGTTCGCCCATCTGCGCAGCGCGGCCGAGCAACGCAGCCGGTTCGCGCGCTATCCCGGCGCGGTCGAACGGACCGTCGACATCGCGGCCGCGTGCGCGTTCGACCTGAAGGTCGCGGTCCCGAACCTGCCCGACTATCCCGTGCCCGACGGTCACACCGACATGAGCTGGTTGCGCGAACTCACCCGCCGCGGCGCTTCCGTGTACTACCCGCGGACGCATGAGCACTACGAGCAGGCGATGCGCCAGATCGAATACGAGCTCGGTGTGATCGAACAGCTCGGCTTCCCGGGCTACTTCTTGTTGCTGCACGACATCGTCGACTTCTGCCGCACGCACGACATCTACTGCCAGGGCCGGGGGAGCGCGGCGAATAGCGCAGTCTGTTACGCGCTCGGGGTGACCAAGGCCGATGCGGTCACGCTCGGGTTGTTGTTCGAGCGGTTCCTCTCCACCGAACGTGACGGTCCGCCGGACATCGACCTGGACATCGAACATCAGCGCCGGGAAGAAGTGATCCAGTACGTGTACGAGAAATACGGCCGCGATCGTGCCGCGCAGGTGGCCAACGTGATCACCTACCGGCCGCGTTCCGCGCTGCGCGAGATGGCGAAGGTGGCGGGCCTTTCACCCGGCCACGCGGATGCACTCACGCGCTGGATCGACCGCTGGCGTTCCCGCGACGGTGCGTTCGACGACTTCCGTCAGAGCGACGAAGCGCCCCCGGTGCCCGAGTTGGTGCTCGAACTGGCCGACGCGGTGCAGGACTTCCCTCGCCATCTCGGTATCCATTCGGGTGGAATGGTGATGGCCGATCGGCCACTGGTGGAGTGCTGTCCCGTCGAGTGGGCGCGCATGGAGAATCGCTCGGTGCTCCAGTGGGACAAGGACGACTGCGCGGCCGCGGGCCTGGTGAAGTTCGACCTGCTCGGGCTCGGGATGCTGACGATGTTGCATCTCGCCGTGGATCTCGTGCGCAAGCACGAGGACCTCGAGATCGATCTCGCCACGATTCCCCAGGAGCCCGAGGTGTACGCGCTGTTGACCGCCGCCGACACGATCGGCGTGTTCCAGGTGGAGAGCCGCGCCCAGATGGCCACGCTGCCGCGCCTACGCCCCGAGAAGTTCTATGACCTGGTGGTGGAGGTGGCGTTGATCCGCCCGGGACCGATCCAGGGTGGGTCGGTGCATCCCTACCTGCGGCGGCGCAATGGCGAAGAGGAGATCACGTACCCCCATCCGCTGCTCGAACCGTGCCTGCGCAAGACGCTCGGCATCCCGTTGTTCCAGGAACAGCTGATGCAGATGGCGATCGACGCGGCCGGGTTCAGTGCGGGTGAAGCCGACCAGTTGCGCCAGGCGATGGGATCGAAACGATCGAAGGCCCGCATGGCGCGCATGCGCGACCGGTTGATGAGCGGCATGGCCGAACGTGGGATCACCGGCGACACGGCCACCGAGATCGCCCACAAGCTCGAAGCGTTCGCGAGCTTCGGATTTCCCGAGAGCCACTCGGTGTCGTTCGCGTACCTCGTGTACTCCAGTTCCTGGATCAAGCTCCATTACCCGGCCGAGTTCGCGTGCGCGCTGCTGAACGCGCAACCCATGGGCTTCTACTCGCCGCACACGTTGGTGCGCGACGCGCGTCGGCACGGCGTGGAGGTGCTCG
Source organism: Acidimicrobiia bacterium (assembly GCA_031363005.1). Classification (GTDB taxonomy): domain Bacteria; phylum Actinomycetota; class Acidimicrobiia; order IMCC26256; family JAENVU01; genus JAENVU01. Next base: position 2,665 of record JANLTQ010000241.1, read on the forward strand.
GCCCGTGTCTCGCTCGCTCGCGCCGGGACTGCACCCTCGAACCGCGCCCCGAGTCCGCCGGTCCGATCGGGTATCCCCAGGACGGGTGGCACGCGGATCCGTCGATCCACGCGATGCGCATCGGGCTGCGGTACGTGCGCGGATTGTCCTCTGCCCTGCTCGACCGCATCGACGAGGAACGTGAGGTGTCACCCTTCACCGACTTGGAAGATTTCGCGCGGCGAACTGAATCCCCCGTCGACTCGTTGGAAGCGCTCGCGACCGCGGGCGCGTTCGCATGTTTCGACATCGACCGGCGGGCCGGACTCTGGGCGGCCGGCGCGTTGCGCGACGCGCGGCCCGGGCACCTGCCGCACACCGCGGTGGGGGTGGAGGCGCCGCCGTTGCCGGGGATGAGTGAGGTGGAGGAGACCGCGGCCGACCTATGGGCGACGGGGCTGTCGCCGGGCAGGCATCCCACGGAGTTCGTGCGCGCGGAACTCACCGCACGGGGGGTCGTGACCTCGCGCGCGTTGAAGGAGTTGCCGGCGAGCACGATCGTGGAAGTCGCCGGCATCGTCACCCACCGCCAACAACC
>JANLTQ010000288.1:0-4207 GCA_031363005.1 Acidimicrobiia bacterium
GCGAGGGTCGTCCACGGCAGGAACAGGAACCCGACGAAGCCCATCCACCCGCGGTCGAATGCCACGCCCATCCGGTCGGTGAACAACCACACGAGGAAGACCGCCAACCTCGGCGACGCCATCGCGAACAACGCAACCACACAACCACAACCCATAGCGACGGAGCGTACGGGTTCCGCGCGCGTGCCACCGAGAAAGCCACGATGCGGACCGACCGTCAACCCACCGAACGGGGTAGAACAGCGGACGTGAGCTTCACCCTCGGTCTGGCCACCCCCGTCGTGACGCGGCTACCCGGTGCCCACGCGCAGTGGGAGGTCGACGCCGGGATCGCCGAGATCGAGCGCTGCGTCGTCACCGCGGAGGCGTTGGGCTACGACTTCTGTACATGCAGTGAACACGTCGCGGTGCCCGTCAAAGTCGCCGACGTACGCGGTGGCACCTACTGGGACCCGCTCGCAGTGTTCGGCTACCTCGCCGCCCGCACCACTCGGATCAAGCTCGCAACGTTCGTGCTCGTGCTCGGCTACCACCACCCCTTGGCGATCGCCAAGCGCTACGGCACGCTGGATGTGGTCAGCGACGGTCGGCTCATTCTCGGCGTCGGATCGGGATCGCTCGAAGAAGAGTTCACGCTCCTCGGCGCGGAGTTCACCGACCGCGGCCCACGCGCCGACGATGCGATGCGCGCGCTCCGCGCCGCGCTCTCCGTCGCTCGACCCGACTACGCCGGCGAGTACTTCGAGTTCGCCGACTTCCTCGTCGAGCCTCACGCGATGCAAGGTCATGTGCCGATGTGGGTCGGTGGACGGACGGGCCGTTCACTCCGACGGGCGGTCGAACTCGGCGACGCGTGGGCACCGTTCGGGCTCCGCACCTCCGAGCTCGGCGACCTGCTCGACCGGGCCCGCACCTCCGCCGCGTGGGAAGCGCGCACCGTTCCGCTCGAGGTCATCCTCCAGAACGACCGCCCGTGGGATCCGATCAACGAGCCGGAACGCGTGGCGGACCAACTCGGCCGGATGAAGGCGATCGGCGCGACCGGACTCGCGGCGCGCCTGGTGCATCACTCACTCGATCACTACTGCGAGCAACTCGCCGCCCTCCGCGCCCTCGTATGACCCGGTCGCACAGCACGGCGTGTCGGGCGGACCAATCGCACTGATGACCAGGCACGGGTCGTAGCATCGCCGCTCGATGAGCCTTCGGATCGCCGCCCTGATCAAGCAAATCCCGGCGTTCGAGGAGTTGACCCTCGGACCCGACGGTCGGCTCGTCCGCGAAGGCATGGATCTCGAGATGAGCGCCTACTGCCGACGCGCGGTTGCTCAAGCCGTTGCCATCGCCGCCGAGGAGCAGGCCGCGGTCACAGTGGTCACCCTCGGGCCGCCGGCCGCCGAGGACAGCCTCCGCGAAGCCATCGCCTGGGGCCAGGACCGCGGCGTCGAGATCGATGGCGTGCTCATCACCGATCCTGGTTTCGCGGGCTCGGACACGCTCGCAACGGCGCTCGCGCTCGCCGCGGCGTTGCAGCTCGGTGACCCCTTCGATCTCGTGTTGGTGGGGCGGAACTCGGTTGATGCGGACACCGGCCAGGTCGGTCCGGAACTCGCGCAGCTACTCGATCTCCCGTTCGTCACCGGAGCCCGACACCTGGCGCTGGCGGACGGCGTCCTGGACATCCGTGCCGAGTACGACGACGGTTGGGCGCAACTCCGAGTGGGGTTGCCGGCCATCGTGTCGACTGCGGAGCGCTTGATCGACCCCTGCAAGGTCGAACCGGCCAGGCGCGCGTCCGTGTCGGCCGACCGCATCCGCTCCGTCACCGCCGCCGAGCTCGGCCCCGGACCGTGGGGAGCAGCGGCCAGCCCCACCTGGGTCGGCGAAACCCGCCTCATCGGATCCACGCGCCTCGGGCGGCGGGACCCGGAGGCCACCGTCGACGAGCAGATCGCCACCGCCGTAGCCGTGCTGATCGAACGAGGTGCACTCGACCCCAGCCACGACTCGGATCTGGATCGCGGCGAAGTACTGGGGGTCGCGCCGATGGACGAACCCGAGATCGGCGTGATCATCGAACCGGACCGGCCGCAGGTGACTCGAGAACTCTTGGGGGTCGCGCGCGACCTGCACGCGTCGCCCGTCGCGATCACTATGGCGGACCTCGACGTCGACGAGCTCGGCGCGTGGGGGGCCGACAGCGTCATCCGCCTCGACGGATTGCAGTTGGCGAACGAGGAGGACGCCGCGGCCGGTATCGCTACGTGGGCCGCGGCCCTCGATCCGTGGGCCATCCTCGCACCGAGCACCGCGTGGGGTCGCGAGGTGGCCGGACGCGTCGCCGCAACCCTACGTTGCGGACTCACCGGGGATGCCGTCGAGCTCGAGCGAGACGGCGACGATCTCGTGGCGTGGAAGCCGGCATTCGGCGGTCAGATCGTCGCCGCGATCCGTTGCACCTCCCGCCCGCAGATGGCCACGGTGCGCGCCGGCGCGCTGGCGCGCAAGACCCCTCGCGTCCACACGCCGCCGGTCACGGTCTTACCGGTGGAAGCCCGCAGTCGAGTCGAGATCTTGGCCCGCACCCGCGACGACGACCTCGATGCGCTGGCCGATGCCCACGCCGTCATCGGCGTCGGACAAGGAGTCGACCCGTCGGCCTACCCCAGCCTCGAGCCGCTCCGACTCGCACTCGGCGCCGAACTCGCAGCGACCCGCAAGGTCACCGACCTCGGATGGATGCCACGCGCGCGCCAAATCGGGATCACCGGCCGCACGATTGCGCCGCGTCTGTTCGTGAGCATCGGCGCCAACGGGAAGTTCAACCACATGATCGGCGTACGCACCGCGCGAACGATCCTCGCAATCAACAACGATCCCCACGCGCTCGTCTTCGCCGCCGCCGACGTCGGCATCATCGGCGACTACCAAGAAGTACTCCCGAAATTAGTGAAAGCAATCAACCGTCCAACTTCTGGAGAACCTCGAGTTCTTCGCCGAGGTAGTCGATGAGCACCCAGATGTCCGGAATCATGTCTCGGTCGGCGACGAGGCCGAAGTCCAGCTTGCCGTTGTAGGACATCAGGGTCATGTTGAGCCCGACGCCGTCGAGGATCGTGGAGAGCGGATAGATCCCCTCCATGCGAGCTCCGCCGCAATAGAGCGGGAACTGCGGGCCCGGCACGTTCGAGATCACGACGTTGAACGGGAGACTCACTCGGTCCATGAGTCGGGCGCGAGCGGCGACGCGGCTCGCGGTTCCGAGGACCGACGGCGGCGTGAACTGCGCGAAGTCCTGCAACAAGTTCGCCGGCAAAGCACCGTGCTCCGACTTCGCGATCGCCATCTCACCGTGCATAGCTTCGAGTCGACGGCGCGGATCGGGCTCGTCGGTCGGCAACACCGCAACCATGGCCGAGACCCGGTTCCCTCCGGCGCCCGACTCGCTTTCGTCGCGTACGGACACTGGAACCATGGCGAGGAGCGGGAGGTCCGGTAACGAGTCGTGGTCGATCAGCCAGCGTCGGAGCGCGCCGGCGCACAGCGTCATCACGACGTCGTTCACCGTGCCACCGAGTTCGTTCTTCACCGCTTTGATCGCGTCGATCGGCAGCGATCCGAACGCGAACCGGCGATGCGGAGAGATCACGCCGTTGAACACGGTGCGGGGCGCCTGGACTGAAGGCCGCGACAACACATCGTCACGCTTGCTGATACCCGGTGCCTTGAGCGCGAAGTTTCGCATGATCGTGCCGAGTGCCGGCACCGTTTGACGGGCCAGCCGCATCCCCACTCGAGGTTGGGTCATCGCACCCAACACGCCGCGAGCGAACATCTCACCCGAACTCGGCTCCCGCTCCCACTGCCAGGGCGTGGAGGGGGGCGGCGTCGGTGCGGGTTCCGGTTCGATGTCCAGCAGTACGCCGAGGATCTCTGCGCCCGCCACACCGTCGATGCACGAGTGATGGATCTTGGTCAGCTCTGCGAAGAAGCCGCCCTCCAGGCCCTCGATGATGTACATCTCCCACAGGGGCCGAGACCGGTCCAGGTGGCGAGCTGCAATACGCACCGCCAGCTCCGCGAGCTGGCCGCGGTCGCCCGGCGGCGGCACCGCGATGTGGCGAAGGTGGAAGTCGAGATCGAAATCGGGATCCTCGATCCAATTCGGGTGATCGAGTCCGAGCGGGACCTCGACCAACCGCCGACG
>JANLTQ010000301.1:0-5988 GCA_031363005.1 Acidimicrobiia bacterium
TCGTCGCGATCGCCGGACCGGTGGTCGACGTCGAGTTCCCGCCCGACTCGCTGCCGGAGATCAACACCGCGCTGCACCTCGACATCTGCGCGCGCGCTTCGAGCTGGTCGAAGGTCGGCGGATCGCGGTGGATCTCCCACCGGTCGTCGATGTCGGTGAGCTCGTCGGCCGAGACGTCGATGGGCTCGCCGAGCACGTTGAAGACGTGGCCGAGCACACCATCACCGACGGGCATGGTGATCCCCCGACCGGTGTTGCGCACGACGGTGCCGCGCTTCAGACCGTCGGTCGGGCTCATGCAGATGACGCGCACACGGCCGTCACCGATCTGCTGCGCGACCTCGGCGGTCACGAGGATCGTCTTTCCGTCCAACTCGATGTCGAGGTGCAGCGCGGTGTTGATCTCCGGCAGCGAGTCGGGCGGGAACTCGACGTCGACCACCGGTCCGGCGATCGCGACGACGCGACCTTCCTTGAGGGTGGTTTCGTTGTCGGCAGTCATCGTCATGATGGCGCTCCTGGTAGCTCGAAAGAGTTCGTGGTCACGAAGGGTCACCGAGTGACATCGGGGTGTCGAAAACGTCGCCGTGGGTCGCGCCGCCCGATTGCAGGGCTTCGGCGCCGCTGACGATTTCCATGATCTCGGTGGTGATCGAGTCCTGGCGGGCTCGGTTCATGATGCGGGTCAGGCTGATGATCAGCTCTTCCGCATTGTCCGTCGCCGCCTTCATGGCGCGTTGGCGAGCGGAATGCTCCGACGCGGCAGCGTTCAGCAGCGCCGCGAAGATCCGGGCCTCGACGTAGCGCGGCAAGAGGGCATCGAGAATCGCTTCCGGTGCCGGCTCGAACTCGTAACTCGCACCGACGGCACCGTCGCCGGTTTCGGCCGGCTTGCCGTCGCCACCGGTGACGAGTTCACGCTCGAGCGGCACCAACGGGCGGCGCACGACTTCTTGGCTCCCAGCGCTGACGAAGCGCGTATAGATCAGCTCGACCATGTCGAACTTCTCGGCCAGGAAATCCGCCGTCACGACCTGGCCGATCGCGCGCGCATCTTCGTAGCTCGGCTTGTCCGAGAACCCGGTGAAGGCGTGGTCGACGTTGAAGTTGCGGTAGCGGAAGAAGCTCTCGGCTTTCCGCCCGACGACGGTGAGCGCGTAGTCACGACCGAGTTCGGCCTGTTCGTTCATCGAACCCTCGGCGGCACGAATGACCGACGAGTTGTACGCACCGCACTGCCCACGATCCGCGGCGATGACGACGTGCGCGACCCGGCGGATCTCCGGACGGGGCGTCAGCAATGGGCTGGCGACACCGCCACCCGTCGCGCCGAGGTCACGGACAACTTCGGTGATGTGATCGCTGTAGGGAACCGCCGCGTGCACCGCTTGCTGTGCCTTGACGATCCGACTGCCCGCGATGAGTTCCATCGCGCGCGTGATCTTCTTCGTCGACTGCACACTCGCGATGCGCCGCTTGAGGATCCGCTCCTGACCACCCGCCACCTAAATCACTCCGTGTCGAGGGTTTTGTTGGAGTGGGCAGCGCCGAGGGCTTCGGCGTCAGCGTCGAGTTCGGGTGCCGCGGCGGTGGCGTCGGCCGACGAATCGGCCTGCTTGGCCACGAAGGCGGCCTTGAAGTCGTCGACGGCTTGACGCATCACGGCGTCATCCGGCATGGCGCCGGTGTCGCCGATCGTGCCCATGAGGTCGGCGTGACGGGTGCGGAACGTGTCCAGGAGTTCGGTTTCGAACGCCTTGACCTGGTCGACCGGGAGGTCGTCCAGAGTTCCCGTCGTGCCGCAGTAGATCGACACCACTTGTTCGGCCACCGACATCGGCGAGTCCAACGGCTGCTTGAGCAGCTCCACCAAGCGGTATCCACGATCCAGCTGCGCCTTCGACACCGCGTCGAGCTCGGAACCGAACGTGGCGAATGCCTCGAGGTCACGGAACTGCGCGAGGTCGAGCTTCAGCGTTCCGGCGACCGACTTCATTGCCTTGGTCTGCGCGGCGCTCCCCACTCGGGAGACCGAGATACCCACGTCGACCGCAGGTCGCACACCGGACTTGAAGAGGTCGTCCTGGAGGTAGATCTGACCGTCGGTGATCGAGATCACGTTGGTCGGGATGTACGCCGAGACGTCTCCCGCCTTGGTCTCGATGACGGGCAGCGCCGTGAGCGAGCCGGCACCGAGCTCGTCCGACAACTTGGCGGCGCGCTCGAGGAGACGGCTGTGCAGGTAGAACACGTCGCCGGGGTACGCCTCGCGGCCCGGCGGGCGCCGCAGCAACAATGCGATCTGGCGGTATGCCTCGGCCTGCTTCGAGAGGTCGTCGTAGACGATGAGCGCAGCTTCGCCGTTGTCCATCCAGTGCTGGCCCATGGCGCAACCGGCATAGGGGGCGAGGTACTTGAACACGGCCTCGTCACCGGCGGGGGCGTTCACGACGACCGTGTAGTCCATCGCGCCGTGCTCGGTCAACGTTCCGACCGTCTGCGCGACCGACGACGACTTCTGGCCGATCGCAACGTAGATGCACTTCACGCCCTGACCCTTTTGGTTCAGGATCGTGTCGATGGCGACGGTGGTCTTGCCGGTCTTGCGGTCACCGATGATCAGCTCGCGCTGACCGCGCCCGACGGGCGTCATCGCGTCGATGGCCTTGATCCCGGACTGGAGCGGCTCGTGCACCGGCTTGCGTCCGGCGATACCCGGAGCCTGGACCTCCATGCGGCGTTCCTGGTCCGACGGAATCGGACCCTTGCCATCGATGGGCTGGCCGAGGCCGTTCACGACCCGACCGATCAGTGCGTCCCCAACCGGTACCGAGAGAATCCGGCCAGTGGCCTTCACGGCCTGGCCTTCACCGACCGCGTCGGACTTGCCGAGCACCACCGCACCGATGGTGTTCTCGTCGAGGTTCAACGCGAGGCCGAGCAGGCCGCCTTCGAACTCGAGGAGCTCGTTGACCGCCGCGCCGGGCAGCCCGGCAACTCGGGCAACACCGTCGCCCACTTCCAGGACCCGTCCGAGCTGCTCCTGCTCGAGCGTTGTCGAGAAAGACTCGACGTGCGCTCGCAGCGCCGCCGCGATCTCATCTGCGTTAATGGTCAGCTCCGCCATCAGACGGTCTCCCTCTTTGTTGCCGTGGATGGCTGCGCTTCGCTGTTCATCGTGAGTTCAGCCATGCTCAGATCGTTCCCTTGAGTTGCTCGAGCCGGTGACGGACCGAACCGTCGATCACGGTGTCGCCGATGCGTACGACCAGTCCCCCGAGGACGGTCGCATCCACCACGACTTTGACTTCGACTTGCTTGCGGGTCGCGCTCGACAGCGCCTCGGCCAACCGCAGCTGCTGCGTGTCGTCGAGCGGGATTGCGGACCGCACCTCGGCGACCTCGTGACCCCGTTCGGTGGCCGCCTTCTCCAAGAAGGTGTTGACGATCTCGGGCAACTCGCTCGCCCGACCGGCACCGACGATGGCCGAGACCAGCGACGTGCTGGCCGGGAGCGCCTTGCCCCCCATGAGCTGCTCGACCACCGCGATACGGCGAGCGGCCGGCAGCGCCGGGTCGGTCAGCGCCATACGCAGTTCATCGCTGCCTTCGAGCGTGCGCGAGAACCGGAACAGGTCGTCCTCGATCGCATCGAGTTGACCTTCGGCTCGCGCCACCGCCAGACAGGCGTCCGCGTAGGAGTCGGTACGAGACGTCACCGGCGTGTGCCTCCGACCTCGTTGATGTAGTTCTCGATCAACTGGATCTGCGTGGCCTTGTCCAGGCTGTGCCGGACGATGCGTTCGGCCAACTCGATCGAGAGGTCAGACACCCGCGACTGCACATCGGACATCGCCCGCTCGGTCGCCGACTTGGCGTCCTCCTGAGCGCGAGCCCGGATCTCCGCCGCGTCCGCTTCGGCGCGTGCGATGAGGTCCTTGCGGACCTGGTCGGCCGACTGGCGAGCTTCCTCGATAATCCGGCCACCCTCGTTGCGGGAGTCCGCAAGCTGGCGCTGGTAGTCCGCCAACTCCTTGTCCGCCTGGGTGCGGACCGACTCCGCGTGTTCCAGATCGGTGCGGATCTTGTCCTCACGATCCTGGAGCGACTTCTTGATCGCCGGCCACGCTTTCCACGCGAGGAGACCGAAGACGACGAAGAAGGCAATCGAACCCCAGAGCATTTCTTTGCCCTCGGGAAGGATCGGGTTCTTCGCTTTCACCTCTCCCGCAGCTTCGGACGCCTTCACGGCGACAGCAAGCACTGATGCAAGCACGATGACCGCCCTTAGCTCTTCGCGAGGAAGAAGAGAACGAATCCGAAGAGGGCGAGCGCCTCGGTGAAGGCGATACCCAGGAACATGGTGGTGCGGACCTGACCGGCCATCTCGGGCTGGCGCGCCATCGCCGTGATCGCGTTACCGACCACGATGCCGATGCCGATGCCAGGGCCGATGGCGGCGGCACCGTAGGCAATGCCGGCACCGATGGACTGAAGGCCCGCTTTGAGTTCGCCAGCCTCTTGGACGGCGAGAAGGACGTCGTGCATGTTCGTGTTCTCCTAGTGCTCGGGGTGTAGGGAATCTGCGATGTACACAGCGGTGAGAAGGGTGAAGATGTAAGCCTGCAAGAAGCCGACGAGCAGCTCGAACCCGGTGACGCCGATGTTGAGCAAGAACGGCCCGATGGTGATGATCGGCGCGTTCGCCAGCGTGTACGAGGTCAGCAGCGCCAGGGCCGTGAGCAGGATGTGGCCCGCCATCATGTTGGCGAGAAGTCGAACTGCGAGCGAGAAGGGCCGCACCACGAGGATCTGCACGAGTTCGATCGGCGTCACCAGCAGGTACAGCGCCTTCGGGACACCGGCGGGGAACAAGTGACCCGTGAGGTACTTGATGCCGTTGTGCTTGAAGCCGAGGAACCAGTACAAGACGTACACCATCAACGACAGGAACAGCGGGATTGCGAACCGCGACGTCGGCGGGAACTGGATACCGGGAATGATCTCCCAGAAGTTCAGGAACAGGATGAAGAGGAACAGTGACCCGAGAAACGGCGTGTACCGCGTGGCGTCGTTGCCGATGACGTCACGGGTGATGCCGCGGTCCACGAAGTCGTAGGTCAGCTCGACCACGTTCTGCAATCGACCCGGAACGAGCTTCATCCGGCGAGACCCGCCGATGAAGATCAGCAAGATCAGTGCGGATGAGATGAACACCAGCAACGAGGTCTTGTTGATCCCGTAGCCGCTGTCGTCGAATGCGATGTCTTTCCACCGAAAGAGTTCGTCGATCGGTGGGAAGGTGAAGGCCGCGAACACGCTTGGTCCTACTCCTTGTCCTTCGAGGGCTCACCGATCCCGGGCTTCAACCCAGGGGCGGCGAGAGTGAGACTGACTGAACGGGTCTCCCACATCAGCAATGCGAGATGGGCGACGGCAACCGTGAGCACGAGCACCGGCACGTCGATGAACGACACCGGCTCGAGCGCCAGCACGATAGCCAACAGCACCGCGAGGCGAACGAAGAAGCCGCCGAAGATAGCGCCGTAGATCGCGCCAACCGACTTCGTGACCGCCCAGGAGAGAATCTTCGCTGCGACCAGGAAGTTCGCGGCGACAATGACCAGACCAATGGCCGCGCTGAGCGCGCCATCGAGCCCGCGAACGAGTCCGACGACGAGAACGATGAACGGTGCAACCATCGCGGCGCGTCGAGCGAGGTGACGGGCAATCAGGCTCTCGTGTGCCTCGGGACGGTTCATCGTGGCGCCAGTCCGAGGGTCCGGCAGCGTCAGTGCGTGCGCCTGGTCCACGGCTTCCCTTCGTCTTGGCGGGCGGTCTGTTCCTGGTACCGGTAATAGAACGACACGAAGCTGGCGATCACACCGAAGATTGCGAGTGCGACGAGGAAAATCGGTGCCGTCCCCGCATATCGATCAATGAGCCAACCAATGAAGCCCAACACGACCGGCCCGGCGGCGAACTCGA
>JANLTQ010000385.1:0-5322 GCA_031363005.1 Acidimicrobiia bacterium
CCGGGCTCGAGCGCGACCTCGGCGTTGCCGCCTGAGAGCTCGCGAAGCTGGGTCGGGATACGAACGGTGACGGTCATGATTTGTCCTTCTGGAGCGAGGCCTCACTCATGCGAGGAGGTCCTGCGAGTCGAACGCGGCGTGGAAGGCGTCGAGGGTAGGGGAAATAGAGGCGGTCGGACCCACGTGGTCCACCACTGCGTCGAGCGTCTTCAGACCGTGGCCGGTGATGTAGGCCACCACCCGCTCGTCCGGGCGGATCGTGCCGTCCGCGGCGAGACGCTTCAGCGTGGCGATCGTGACCCCACCCGCGGTCTCGGCGAAGATTCCCTCCGTCTCGGCGAGCAGGCGCATGGCATCGACGATCTCGTCGTCGGTCACCGCGGCGAAGCCCCCGCCGGTCTGGCGCACTGCGTCGAGGGCGAAGTATCCGTCGGCGGGATTCCCGATCGCGAGCGACTTGGCGATCGTGTCGGGCTTCACCGGCTTGATCGTGTCCGACTCGTTCAGCCACGCGGCGGCAACCGGCGAACACCCCAGAGCCTGTGAGCCACTGACGCGTACCTGAGGCTCGTCGTCGAGCAGGCCCACTTGGTACAGCTCGTTGAAGCCCTTCCGGATCTTCGTGAGCAACGAGCCGCTGGCGACCGGCACCACCACGTGATCGGGCGTTTGCCAACCGAGCTGCTCCGCGGTCTCGTACGCGAGAGTCTTCGAACCCTCGGCGTAGAACGTGCGCAGGTTCACGTTCACGAACGCCCACGGATACATGCCGGCGAGCTCCGCACAGAGCCGGTTGACGTCGTCGTAGTTGCCGTCGATCGCGACCACATTGCCGCCGTACACCGCCGTGGTGACGATCTTGCCCTGCTCCAAGTTCGCGGGCACGAAGACGAAGGACCGCAACCCCGCGTGCGCCGCGTGCGCGGCGACGGAGTTCGCGAGGTTGCCGGTGGACGCGCAGGCCGCGACCTTGAAACCGAACTCGAGCGCCTTACTCAGCGCGACGACCGACACCCGATCCTTGAACGAGTTCGTCGGGTTCATCGTGTCGTTCTTGATCCAGAGCTCGCCGAGACCGAGCCGCGCCGCCAGCCGATCCGCGCGGACCAGCGGAGTGAAGCCGGCGCCCAGATCGACGGCCGGATTGTGGCCGACGGGCAATAAGTCCTGGTACCGCCAGATGCTGAGCGGGCCGGACGCGATCTTCTCGCGGCTGATCGAGCTGCGAATCGCGTCGTAGTCGTAGGTGACCTCGAGCGGGCCGAAGCACCACTCGCAGGTGAAGATCGGTGCGACGTCGTATTCGCGCCCGCACTCTCGACAGCGCAAAGACTGCACGTGGGTCATGTCTGGTTCTCCTGATGTCCAGGAGCGCCTTTCGACGCTCGTTGCTCGGCGCGCTCTGGCTCGGACCTTGCGGTCCTCGGTTCGAGCGCCTTCCGAGCGGGTGATCCAACCTGCGATACACCCACGCTCCTGGGCTCTCTCATCGTTCGGGCATTGGCACCTGGCTCCCCTCACTTCTCTCGAAGCAGGGTTCGCTGGTTGCCGCGGCGTCAACGGGCCCGTCCCTCAGCCGCTCTGGATGAGCGCGTGAAGGGATCAGTGTAGACCGACCCTCTCCGGTCGTCGCAAGGCAAAACGGGATCCGCGGCGCGGGCGCTCTACGCTTCCCGGCCGTGGCGACGCCCCCCGCCCTCATGCCGGTTCCGATCTGCTCCGAGGACTTCGACGTGCTCGATCTCCTCCGTCAGAAGGAGGAGCGCGGCCTCACGGTCTCGGTGTGTCTGCCGGCGCGAGACGAAGAGAGCACCGTCGGTCAGATCGTGGCCACCGTCCGCCGCACCCTGGTGGAGGCCGTGCCGCTCGTGGACGAAGTGGTGGTCATGGACGACGGTTCACTGGACTCGACCGCCGAGGTCGCGGCCTGGGAGGGCGCTCGCGTCGTCGCGGTCGACGACGTCCTCCCCGAGACCGGAGCCGGGAGCGGCAAGGGCAACGCAATGTGGAAGTCCTTGCACGCAACGACCGGCGACATCGTCTGCTGGGTCGATGCCGATATCCGCAACTTCGGCCATCACTTCATCAGCGGGTTGCTCGGACCGCTGATCACCGACCCTGACATCGCGTTCGTCAAGGGCTATTACCGTCGCCCGCTCCACGGTGAGCCCACCGGTGGTGGCCGCGTCACCGAACTCGTTGCGCGCCCGCTGCTCTCCGTGCTGTTCCCGGAACTCGCCGGCTTCATCCAACCGTTGAGCGGCGAGTACGCGGGTCAACGCTCCTTGCTCGAGCAGGTGCCCTTCGTCGAAGGATGGGGGGTCGAGATCGGTTTGCTCGTGGACATCGTGCAGCGGGTGGGACTCGCGAGCACCGCGCAGGTGGACCTCGGCGTTCGGGAACATCGCAACCGTCCGCTCGACGACCTCGGCCCGCAGGCGACGGCGATCCTCGTCACTGCCTTACGGCGAGCCGGCCTCATCACTGCTGATGCCGCGGCCGGTGACCACGCGACGCTGACCCGGTTCACCGAGGCGTTCGAACCGACGGCCGTGTCCGTCGAGGTTCGCGAGCGTCCGCCGATCTCGACCGTGCCGGCGTACCGCGCTGCGTTCGGACTCGACGCCTGAGTACGCGACGAGCGTCTACTCGTTGTACAGAACGTGATCGACGAGTGACTCGGTGACGAACCCGCCGTCCGGCTCGAACCGGTAGTTGGCCAAGTCCTTCCGGAACTCGAGGTTCATATCCGGCGCACCCTCGCGGTTCTTCTCCACACTGAACACGACCCAGCGTTTGAACTGCTCAGCGCGCACCGGATCGAACGCCAGGTGCGACTTCGACACCGAGACCGCCTTCTCGTTGAGCAGTATCGCAATATCGGACTCGTGGGCGAGCGCGGTCGAGCCCCGAAGATGATGGAGTCGGAGGCGCCGACTCACCAGACCCTCACGGTCGGCGGCCGCCATCGCAATGACCGGAACCTCCGCCGTCATCGCCAGTTCCTTGAGCCGCTCGGCAAGATGCGTGGTCCGTTCCTCGGCTCCGGTGGCGTTCTCGACCATGGGGATCTTCTGGAGGTAGTCGACGAACAGCGCGGTCGATCCGCAGCGGTGCTGCGCCACGATACGCCCCAACTCCGCGATCCCGGTCCGAATGCCCGAACCCTGAATGAGGACCAGACGCGGTCCGTAGGCCTGGACGCGTCGGTACGCCTCCTCGCCGAGGGGGTCGGTCGTCAGGGCCTCGGCCGGAACTGCACCGAGAGCCACCTCTTGCGCGATCGTGCGCAGTCGGGCGAGCTCGACGAACTCATCCGGACGAACCAAGCTGCCCAGCTCCATCGCCAGCAATCGTCCGAGTAGTGCATGCGGCGAGTGCTCGTAACACACGAAGATCGCGGTGCGATCGTGCATGGCCATCCAGCGCGCCCATTGCAGGGAGGCGACCGTCTTTCCCACCCCGGGACGACCGCCGACGAGGACGAGGTCCTGCGCGCGGATGCCCCCGTTGAGGACGTCGTCGAGCGGTTGGAACCCCGTGGGGAACTGCACGGCCCGAGCCTGGGGCGCCGAGGGGCCGATGCCGGCGAGCAGGTCCGCCGCCGTGGCCATAGCCACCAAATCGTTCGTGGGATTCAGCACGTCGGTCATCTCAGCCTCCGAAGTTGATCTTGGAGATCCGGATGGCAGCCGGTCCGGCGACCACCACGAACAGTGCCGGCAGGATGCACATCACCACCGGGAACACGATCTTCACCGGCATCTTCATGGCCCGTTCCTCGGCCCGGACCCGGCGCTTCTCGCGCATCTCGTCGGCCTGCACCCGCAAGACGTGCGCCACCGGAATCCCGTAGCGCTCGGCCTGGACGAACGCGTGGACAAAGGTACGGAGGTCGGTGACGTCGGTCCGTGCGAGCAGTCCTTCGAGCGCTCGGTCCCGGGTGATCCCGATCTGGATGTCCTGGAGCGTCCGGCCGAGCTCGGCGGGGAGCGGTCCGTCGTTCTCCGCCACCTTGGCCATCGCGGCCTCGAACCCGAGTCCGGCCTCCACACAGATCGTGATCTGATCCAGGAGATCGGGGAGTTCACGCTCGATGGTGGACTGGCGTTCCCGTGCCCGCAGGTCCATCAGGTAGTCGACCGAGAAGTAGCCGCCGAAAAAAAGTGCGATTGCGAGGACGGTCGTGCCGACCGAAGGGTTGGCGAGAAACGCAAGCCCGCCCGCGCCGCCGAGCACCAACGCGAGGACGACCTTGGTTGCGAGCAGTCGCTCGGTCGGCCACGCCTCGGACAGGCCGGCAAGGAACGCCCGGCGCTCGAGGCTGTCGATCACACCGGCCGGGGTCAACCGGCGGGCCCGGCGCACCAACGCGTCCATGATCGGTGTGACCACGCGATCACTCGCCGACTGTTGCAGGGTGGCATGACGAAGGTTCGTGCCGACGCTTACACCCTGCGAGAGGTTTGCGCGGGCAACCCGATCTTCGATATGGAGGCCGCTGAGGGCCCACCACGCGATGGGGAGTGCTGCGGCCAGTGCGGCGGCGGCCAGCCAGATTCCGATGGGCATCCGATTCTCCTAGAAGACGAGGCGCGTGATGCGCTTGAGCCAGAGGGCGCCGGCGACCATGAAGCCGGCCGCGGCGATGAGCATTCCGATCCCCAATGAGTTATCGGTCAGTTCGCCGATGTAGTTGGGATTGATAATGGTGACCAGGCCGAACATGGCGACCGGCAGGATGAGGAGAATCAGCGCAGAGAACCGACCTTCCGCGCTGAGGGCCTGGATCTGCCGCCGAATCCGGTTCCGATCGCGGATCGTCGCGTACACGTTGTCCAAGACCTCGGCGAGATCCCCGCCGACCTCACGATGGATCTCGATGGCCTGCACGACCCAGTGAAAGTCTTCGCTGTCCACCCGATCGGCCAGCGCCGCCATCGCTTCGGTCAGATCCCGCCCGAGCCGGGTCTCGACCACGAGACGGTGAAACTCTTCTGAGGTCGGCGACTCACTCTCCCGGGCGACTGCGTCGAGCGCCTGCATGATGCCGAATCCGGCCCGCAGGCTCCCGCCCATGAGCGGCAGCGTCTGCTCGAGCTGATCGGCGAACTTCGCCGACCGTCGTTGGGCGAGCACCGTCAGTCCCATCCGGCAGAAGACCGGAACGAGCGCGGCCGCCACGATGGCGACGATCAGATTCGTGAGCAGGAGTGCGCCGACGAACACCGAGAACATCGCGGTGGCGGCGATCACGACGAACTCGCTCGGTCGGATCGCGATGCCGGCCCGTTCGAGGGCTGCATTGAGCTGGGTCCCGCG
>JANLTQ010000364.1:0-1800 GCA_031363005.1 Acidimicrobiia bacterium
TCCTCGATGGTGACGCCGACGTACACCGAAACGTTGTTCTGTATTTTCACTCGGTCACCGATCGTCACGCCTTCGTCGACGTAGACGTTCTTGGAGATTGTGCAGTCGGAACCGATCGTGGCTCCCGAACGAACGTGGGAGTGATGCCAGATCTGAGTCCCGGACCCGATGGCGGCGCCGGGTTCCACCACCGCGGTCTCATGCGCGCGCCAGGTGGCCGGGGATGTGTCGCGTTCGGTCATCGGCGGTCCGTCAACGTGCGGGAGTGGAGTTGGCCAGATTACTGCGTCCGGGTTGGCGTCCTGCTCGCAACCGTGGCGTCTGAGCGCTCGTGCCAGCACTGCTCGGCGGACCGCTACGAGGTCACGACGACGAGTGTGTCGACCGGCGTCCAGTCGAAGAGCACCTTCGCCATGAACTGGCTCTCACGGACACAGCCCGAACTCAACGGAGTCCCGAGTTGGGAATCGGCTTCGATCGGCCGGTCGTCGGACTCCAACGGGATGCCGTGGAAACCGATGTCGGTGGTCGAGCCCCACGCGAAGCCCACGAACCACGGGAGTCGGAGATCGGGATGCGCCTTCGAGCGGCCCATCTCGAGCTTGCGAAAGACGTGGTACTCGCCGGGCCGCGGGGTGCCTCGCCGGCCACTCACCTTGTAGCTCGCGGTCACGTAGTCGTCGGCTTCCACCAGCCACACGGTCTGGCACGAGTTGCAGTAGACGATCCGGCGTCCGAGCCCGGTGTTCGGTGGCGGTGGTCCGGTGTCGGGGTTCACCGCCGGCCGAGTCGTGGTCGTCGTGGTGATGACCGGACGGATCGGACGGATCGGGCGACGGACCGCCGCGCGGCGGACCACGAGCGGACGCACCCGTGAGGATGCGACGGCCGTCGAGCCGGTGCCGCACGACGCGAGGACGAGGACCACGGCAATGGCGCTCACGCACGTGCCACTGACCCATTGGAGCCGTCGGCGTTGTTCACGCCGAGTGCGTCGGTCCATTCGGTTCGTCATCGCGGCCTCCCAACCGAGCCAGGTTCTCCCTGGCGTTCGGTGGGGTTCTCGGCCGGATGGCGGGAGAACTGAAGCAGTTCTCCCGGCGGTTAGTGAGTGAGCACGCTGCCGTTGGCGAGGACCGCATGCGGGAGGCAGTGCTGGTCGTATTCGGCGATGACGATTTCGCCGGCGTTCTCGCCACAGGCCGGGCACGTCGGGTCCCGCCGCACCTTGAACGTGCGGAAGCTCTGCTCCAGCGCGTCGTAGGCGAGGAGCCGGCCGCGCAGCGGGTCGCCGAGGTCGAGCAGGATCTTGATCGTCTCGAGCGCCTGGATCGAGCCGACGATGCCGGGCAGCACGCCGAGCACGCCGGCCTCGGAGCAGCTCGGCGCGAGCTCGGGCGGCGGCGGCTCGGGGAGCATGCACCGGTAGCACGGGCCGTTGAACGGGTCGAACACCGTGACCTGGCCCTCGAAGCGGAAGATCGAGCCGTGCACGACCGGCGTGCGCGTGAGAAGCGACGCGTCGTTGAGGAGGTAGCGGGTGGGGAAGTTGTCGGTGCCATCGACCACGATGTCGTAATCGGCGAGGATGTCGAGCACGTTGTCGGCACCGAAGCGAACATCGTGGGTGACGACGTTGACGTCGGGGTTGAGCTGGGTCAGCGTTTTCTTGGCCGAGTCGACCTTGCGGTCACCGATGCGGTCGAGGTTGTGCAGGATCTGGCGCTGCAGGTTGGAGGATGCGACGAGCGCAACACCCGCGGCCTCAAGGCGGAGTGCGTCCCGAGCGGCATCGATCAG
>JANLTQ010000397.1:0-3498 GCA_031363005.1 Acidimicrobiia bacterium
GCGCGGCGGTCCCGCTGTTCGGTATCCGATCGTCCGAGCTGTTCGTCCCACCACGTCTGGAGCGGTGCGATGAACTTCGCGAAGAGGTCGGTCTCCTGAGGGGTGACGATCGCCGGATGTGAGCCGAGCAGCGATTGGAGCCACGTGGTGCCGCTGCGCGGGGAGCCGATGAGAAACACGACTCGGGGCCGAGGGGTCTGCGCCGCGTTGGATGTCGGAGGCATCGAGATGCAGACCCGGTTCGGGGACGAGGCACGAGAGCGGCCGAGGATAGTGGACTCCTCCGTCACCTCGATCCGCTGCAGTGCGCCCGTGGGCGGCGGGTCGACGAGCACGCCGAGGCGACATTCGCGCGGGTGTATTCTTTCGGCGATCATGAGTTCCCGGCCACGCGTCTCGGTGATCATCTCTGCGTACAACGTCGAGGAGTTCATCGGGGCCGCCATCGAATCGGCACTCGGTCAGACCTACCCGAACGTCGAGGTGGTGGTCGTCGACGACGGTTCCACGGACGGCACCGCGGCGGTCATCGACAACTACCGGTCGAAGATCGTGGTCGTGAGTCAGGCAAACGCCGGCGTGTGCGCAGCGCGAAATGCAGGAATCCGAGCGTCGTCCGGTGAGCTGTTGGGTTTGCTCGACGGTGACGACGTATGGCTCCCCGAACGGGTCGATCGGCTCGTTTCCTTTCTCGACGCACGGCCGGATCTCGCGTTGGTGACGAGCGATTCCTGGGTGATGGAGGGGTTCACACCAACCCAGCGTCAGTCGTATCGAGATCGCAGAAAACGACCGTTCCCCGCCACCGAGGCGGATCAGATCCCCGAGATCGCGCGCTTCAACTTTCTCTTCGTCGGGGTGGTGTTCAGGCGAAGCCTCATCGACGAGTGCGGCATGTTCACGGTCGGACCCCGCTACGGAAATCGCGGCTCGATCGAGAGCGCCGAGGACTTCGACCTCTGGACGCGGTTCTTGCTGTCGGGTGCGCGCGCCGGCTTCGTGGACGAGCCACTCGGGTATTACCGCGAGCGGCACGGAAGCCTCAGCCAATCTCCCCATCAGGCCCTTGCCCACCAGGCGGTGCTGGAACGCCATCTGCCGGCGCTTTGGAAGCAGGGCGCACAGGGATACGCGCGCGATTCGTACGAGATCGGCACTCGACTCGCCGCGTTCGGCGATCGTCGTGGGGCCGTGAAGTTCTTTCGTCACGCGATCACGGGTGAGGGTGCCCGCGGATCGAGGCTGCGATACGCCACCAGCTCAGTGCGAAGGCTCATCCGTCCTTCGGAAGCCCAGCAGGGTCTATACGGGAGTGGTCCGGCGGGGAGCAGCAGTTCCGGAGCCGACGGCGCGTCCCCGATGGTGGCGGACCGCGCCTGAACCGGCGGCGGCGTGCGGGTCAGCCGACGGTCCAGGCGGATTCTACGAACACGGGCGACAGCCTCACGATTGCGCCCGGGGTGGGATCCAACCGATGGCGCCCGGCGACGGGCAGCGGCGCGATGGGATGCCACGGCATGAGTTCCAGCCGAGACATCGTTCGGTAGCACCCGGACCAGAGGAAGTATTTGCCGGCCGGAATGGGCAAGCGCGCCAGGTCGAGCGTCAGCGCAGTGGTTCCGGGCTGGAGTTGGATCTCGCGCCGCACGACGAAGATCGGCGTGGGGGCGCCCTCGGTGACCCCCACGTAGAGGTTCACGTCGAGGACCTCATCGCATTCGACGTCGAAGGTGATCTCGCACTGTTCGTTGGTCGTGATGAGTCCACCGGATGGACCTTTCGTGCGGATGTTCTTCAGTCGGACCGGGCCGTCCTGGATTGCGCTGGCCTCGGCGCGTTCCTCGATCGCGGTGCGGTACTGACCGAGCACCTCATCGATCGGACCGGCCGCTCGAATCCGGGACTCCTCGAGCCAGACGCCGCGTTGCACGGTGGCGGCGACCGCCGCGAGATCGTGGGACACCAGAAGCAGGGTGGTACCGCTCTGGGTCACCTCGCGCATCCGGTTCAGGCACTTCTGCTGGAACGACGAGTCCCCGACGGCGAGAACCTCGTCGACGACGAGGATGCTCGGTTCGAGGAAGGCGGCGATCGAGAACCCGATGCGCATCTTCATCCCACTCGAATAGAACTTGACCTGCCGGTCGATCGCGTCTTCGACCTCGGCAAAGTCGACGATTTGGTCGAACCGTTCCGCGATCTGCTTGCGGCTGAGCCCGAGCAGCGTTCCGTAGACGAGGACGTTCTCTCGTCCGGTGAGTTCGGGGCTGATACCCGACATCACCTCGATGAGTGCACCGATCCGGCCGTGGGTCTCGATGCTGCCGGAGTGAGGGAACATCACCCCGGAGATGATCTTGAGCAGCGTGGACTTCCCCGAGCCGTTGGTACCGACGATCGCTACGGATTCGCCCGGTTCGACGTGGAAGTCGATGTCACGCAGCACCCACCGCCACTTGTCGCCGTCGGTCTGGCGGGTCGCCCGGGCGAACAGGTCTCGGCCGAGCTTGCGGCCGCGATCCGCGCGGAAACGTTTCCACACATGATTGACGTGGACCGAGCCCTCAGGAGACATCGGCGAAGCCAGTCTCGAGTTGCTTGAACAGCGAGTAGCCGGCCACGAGGGTCACGAACGCGGTCACGGCAGCGAGGCCCAGGTACGTGAAGTTCGGGGGCCGACCGTAGAGCACCGTCCGCCGCAAGCCGTCGATCACCATCGCCACCGGGTTCAGACACACGTACACGGTTCGGTACTTCGCCGGTATGCGATCGAGCCCGACGATGACCGAACTGACGAAGAGGCCCACCTGCAACATGAGCGGCAACGCGTGGCGCAGGTCGCGCACGTACACCGTGATCGAGGAAACGATCAACCCCACGCCGACCGTGAAGGCGAGCAGGATCGCGACGAGAACCGGGACCCAGTAGGTGGTGGCCTGGGGGTAATCGCCGTAGATGACGAACAACACGCCGAGGACCAGCGAGGCGGCGAGTCCGTCGACCGCGGATGTTCCCATGGTCGCGAGCGTGAAGACCTCGCGCGGCGCGTACACCTTGTTGAGCAGTGGATTCCCGACGAGGATGTTGCTGGCCGAGGACACCGCGCCCGAGAAGAACGTCCACGCGAGCAAGCCGGTGTAGAGGTAGACCGGATAGGCGATCCCGTGGGTGTTGATCTTGGCGACCTTCGGGATGAAGATCGAGAACACCACCATCAGTACCAGTGGCGTGAGAATGGCCCAGGCGAGACCCAGGACGGCTTGGCTGTACTTGACGCGCAGTTCCCGTTTGCCAAGGTTGGCGATCAGGTGGCGCGAGGCCCACAGCGAACGGAGGGCCGGACCGAGCTGGAGGCCACGCCGGTACCGCAGCTCTGGTGGAGGAAGATCGGGCAGCGCGTCACTCACGGATGCGCTGACGCCTTGCGAAACACGACGTGTTCCCAGGTTCCGTCCAACCAGCTCTTCTCAAAGGTTGCCTGCGATCCGAGCGCAGCGC
>JANLTQ010000400.1:0-1925 GCA_031363005.1 Acidimicrobiia bacterium
AGTTCGCCGAGGGTCGGATGAGCTTCGAGAGGGTGGACGGCTCGGACTTCGAGTTGCCGTGCGATCTGGCGTTGCTGTCTATGGGCTTCGTCGGCCCGCAGCGCAACGGGATGCTCGAACAGCTCGGCGTCGATTTCAACGAGCGCGGGAACGTGGCGCGGACTGATCAATGGCACACGAACGTCGACGACGTCTTCGTCTGCGGCGACATGGGTCGCGGTCAGAGCCTGATCGTGTGGGCGATTGCCGAGGGCCGCTCGTGTGCCGCCGCAGTGGATCGCGCGCTGATGGGCGAGACCGACCTGCCGTCACCGATCGCCCCCGACGCCGCCCCCATCGGCGTCCGCTAACCCGCCGCTCTCCGTTTTGGCGTCCTGAAGTGCTCCTGGAGAGCACCTGAGGACGCCAAAACAGGGATGAGTGGGATGGAGCGGCGAGACTCGGACTGTGCACGCGCCGACCGAGCCGCCGCCGAGCAAGTGGGCACTTCCGCGCCCGGAGGACGCGGGCGACGGAGACGTGGCCGGGGTGGGTGCTGACCTGGAACCGGGCACGTTGTTGGCGGCCTACCGCTCCGGACTTTTCCCGATGCGCCTGGGCCGGCGAAGTCGGATCGGGTGGTGGTCGCCGGATCCTCGGGGGGTCATTCCGCTCGACGGGCTTCGGGTCACCAGCTCACTGCGCCGCAGTTGCCGGAAATTCGATGTGCGGTTCGACACCGAGTTCGAAGCCGTGATGCGTGCGTGTGCGGATCCGAACCGACCCCACGGTTGGATCGACGATGAGTTCGTCGCGGCCTACGTGGAGCTCTACCAACTCGGATGGGCCCACAGCGTGGAGACCTGGTGTGACGACGAGTTGGTCGGCGGCCTGTACGGCGTCGCCATTGATGGCATGTTCGCGGGTGAGTCGATGTTCCATCGCGCGACCGACGCGTCGAAGGTCGCCCTTGTGGCACTCGTCGGGCATCTCCGCTCGATCGGCGCGACCTTGCTCGACGTGCAGTGGCGAACCCCCCACCTCGAGTCCCTCGGCGCCATCGAAATCCCCCGTGCCGACTACCAACGTCGACTCAACGAGGCGCTCACGGTCGACGCGACGTGGTAACCCCAAGGCCTTCCCACGCGCGAAACGCGCTGTTTTCGACGCGTATTGCGCGCGCAAAGCGGCAGGGGTGAGTCTCGACCGGCACCGAGCCGCAGAGCAGCGGAGGCGAGCCGCGAGGCAGTGAGCCCAAGCAGCACGCGCTTTACCGAGACGGCGAGCGTACGAGCAATTAGGACGCGCGGTCGGCGGCCACGAGATCCAGCATCTCGTATTCCTCGCCGGTGTCCATGGCGTCTTCGTACTCGATGACACCGATTTCGGTGAAGCGGTCGCGCAGCCATCCGTCTCCGGCGTCGAGCAAGCCAAGCTTCTTGCAGTTGGGGACGATCTTGGAGAAGAGCGCCGCCTGGAACGGGTTGCCACCCTGCTCACGGAGTTTGAACATCGTCTCGGTGATGACCTTCCGGTCGATGCCCATCCGCTCCCAGACCGCCTGCATCATGAGCCGGTCGCGCATGCGGATCGCGGCCTCGAAGGCAAACTCCTGCCGCTCCCGGAGCTCAGCTGCGGACAACCCTTGGTAGTACTCCTGGAGTGACAGCACACCGAACGCAACGTGGCGCGCCTCGTCGCTCATGACGTAACGCAGCAACTGCTTGAGCAGTGGCTCCTGGGTGACGTGGTGCATGAAACCGAAGGCCGCGAGCGCGAGCCCCTCGATCATGATCTGCATGCCCATGTAGGTCATGTCCCAGCGGGAGTCGCCGAGCACGTCGTTGATGAGGAGCTGCAGATTCGCGTTGACGGGGTAGTGACCGTCGAGCTTGGTGTCCAGGTACCGAGCGAACACCTCGACGTGACGCGCCTCGTCCATCACC
>JANLTQ010000401.1:0-5686 GCA_031363005.1 Acidimicrobiia bacterium
CTGGCGGCGATGCCCGATCTCGACCACTCAGACTGGGAACCACCCGAGGTCGCCGCCGAGGGCATCATCTGGATGCTCGAACAGGCGCCCGCGTTCACCGGCCAGAACCTGGGCATGGCGGCGCTGCGAGCGGAGCAGCAGATCATGGCGAGTCGGGCGGAGCGTCCGCACGTTCAGGCACCGGAGATGGTGACGATTTCGCCGCTGGGGCGGTAGACCGCGCCCGTTGCACCACCCGATGCCGATACGGTGCGCCGATCATGGCCGGCGTTCCCATCACCGCGCGCGGTGTCTCGATGACCTACCGATCTCGGGGTGGCGACGTCGAAGTTCTCCGCGATTTCTCCCTTGATGTCCAGAGCGGCGAGCGCATTGCGATCATGGGGCCGTCCGGGGCGGGCAAGACGACTCTCCTCGCCCTGATGGGTGGGCTCGAAGCCGTGCAGTCGGGCACGATCACCGTCGGTGACCTCGAACTCTCGACGCTGCACGGTGACGCGCTGGCGAAGTACCGACATCGCACCGTCGGCTTCGTGTTCCAACACTTCGGGCTCCTCGGCAACCTGACGGCACTCGAGAACGTGGAACTGGCGATGAGTTTCTCGCCCGGTTCATCTCAAGTGCGGCGCGAACGCGCCAGCTTTCTGCTCGATGCGGTCGGGGTTGCGCCTCGCTCACGCCATCGCCCGGCAGAGCTGAGCGGCGGAGAAGCACAGCGGGTCGCCTTGGCCCGAGCGCTGGCCAACGAGCCGAGCCTCCTCCTGGCGGACGAGCCCACCGGCAACCTCGACGGCACCACCGCCGAACAGGTGCTCGACCTGTTGGACGCCGTCGCCCGAGATCACGCCTGCACCGTTGTCACCGTGACCCACGACCCCCGCGTCGCCAACCGCTCCAACCGCATCGTCCATCTCGCGTCCCAGACGACGCCAACACCGAAGTGACGCCCCAACGCGGAACAACCCTGCGCGCAACGGGCGGAACGGGGCCCGAGCGGCCTGCGACGCAGTCGCAAGAGCGGGAGTGAAGTGAGCTGGAGGGATGCGTTGCTCGCGGCGACGCGTTCGTTGGGACGCCGAGCCGGGCGCGCCACCTTGACCGTCTTGGCGGTTGCACTCGCGGCGGCGCTGTTGAGTGCCCTGCTGATCATCTCCACGTCGGCACGCACCCGAGTGCTCGACCAACTCGCGAAGGGTGGACCACTCGCGGGAATCCAGGTGGCCGCCGCCGCTCCCGGGCCCGCCGCCTTGGATACCGACTCACCGAGGCCCGGTCGAGCGCGTGACCTCGACACGTCCACCTTGCGTCAGATCAGACGCCTCCGTGGCGTCCGCAGTGTCGTGCCCCTCGAATCGAACTCGGTCCTCGCCGAGGTCCCCACGACCACGCTCGAACCGTTTCGCGAAACCATCGTTGGCATCGACCTGCGCAAGATCAGAACCCTTCCCATCACCGTGATCGTCGGACGCACGCCCGCGGTCGGGAGCCGAACCGAGATCGCAGTCACCGACGGCTACCTCCGACGCGTCGGACTGGAACGTAAGACCGCGGCGAAGGCCATCGGCACCGAGGTCGAGTTGGGTGCGCCGCGCGTGTTCCCCAGTCGCAACGGTCGTACCGACGTGCGCGGCCGCTGGATCCGCGCCGAGATCGTCGGCGTCGTCGCCCAACAGGTGGTGAGCGCGCAGTTCCTCGGTTCGGCCGAGATGGTGCGTGACGCCCGGGCCTGGAGTGCGGCATCCGATCCAGCCGGCGGTTTCGAGCTCCCGAGCTCGCGCTACGCCGGGGTGTTCGTCGTTGCCGACGGCCTCGACCACGTGGGTGCGGTACGGGCTCGGATCACCCGGCTCGGATATTCCACCAGCGCGCCGGAGAACCTGATCGAGACCGTTCGTCGGTATCTGCGCGTCGTCGAGATCGTGCTCGCGGGGATCGGGATCATCGCGCTCGCCATCGCGGCGCTCGGGATCACCAACGCCTTGCTCGCGGCAATCCGAGAGCGGCGACGCGAGATCGGGGTCCTCAAAGCGATCGGCGCGCGCGACCGCGACGTTCGCCGCATTTTCCTCCTCGAGGCTGGTATGACCGGGCTCGTCGGCGGCGCCCTCGGCACCGTCATCGGGTACGGCATCGCGCGCATCCTCGGCGCCGTCGTCAATCAGTACCTGGTGGAGCAAGGGCTCCCCGGTGTCGCCATCGGCCTGCCACTCCCGGTCCTCGTCGGTGGGGTACTCGGCGCCGCGGCCCTCGCCGTGATCGCCGGCGTGGTCCCGGCCCAGCGCGCCGCTCGGCTACCGGCCCGCCAAGCGATGGGAGACGCGTGATGACCAACCGGACCCGTCGCGGACGCGCCGGTGCACTGTTGCTGCTCGTCAGCTTTGTGGCGGCCGCGTGCTCGGGCTCGACCGCGTCAATTCCCGCCGCGACGAACGCCGGTCGAGAGGCCGTCTACGTCGCGCTCGGTAACGGGGAGACCGCAGGCAACGGTGTGAAGAATCGCATCCGCGACGCCTGGCCGCAGCTGCTGTACCGAAGCGCGTTTCCGCGCGCCGCGGTGTTCGCCAACTTCGGTCAGACCAACGTCACCGTCGAGGAGGCGTTGACCTCACAGCTGCGTCCGGCGTTGGCGCTCGAGCCGACGGTCGCCACGGTGAACCTCACCGAGGACACCTTCCTCACCCGCAACGTGACCGCCTTCGAATCCCGTTTCAACACGTTGATCCGCCAGCTGCGCCGGGGCGGGAAGACCGCGGTGATCATCGGGAACATCCCTCCCGGGGATCGCGAGCCGGGAATTCTCGCGTGTTCACCCAACCCACCGGCGGGCTCCAAGCCGTGCCAGTTCGACTCCACCTTCGATCCACAGGCCGAGAACACGCGAGACACTGCCTTCAACACCGTCATCGCACGCGTCGCCGCCGCCAATGGAGCGACGCTGGTCGACCTCCACGCTGCGTTCCTCGCCGCGCGTGCTCGCGGTGAAGAGGACTCGTTCTGGGCGGGCAACGACTTTTCCCCGAACGAGAAGGGTCATGCGTTCATCGCGCGCCAGTTCGCCCCTGCGGTGCGCGCCGCGCTGAAATTGCGAGCGTGACTCCCCCACGCGACTCGCAACGCAGTCGCGTGTACCGAGCCGAAACCCCGCTCGGGGGACGACGCCTTCCGGAGTTGGCCGATTGCGCAGGCTTCGCCGACGACGTCGTGGGGTCGCTGTGGTGGACCGCCCGCTTTCCGAATCATGATCTCGAGCGGGTGCCTCGCCTCCGACCGGGCAACGGCGCGCGCCAGGCGTTCTATCGGGAGGACACGGGCGGGTCGACCATCACGCTCCCGCGCCGGTACCGAACCACCGGTGTCGTCATTCACGAACTTGTGCACTGGGCCCTCGGTGATGCCCACGACCTCCCCAATCACGGTCGGACCTTCACGCGGCTTTTCCTCGACGCCACCGACGAGTTCATGGGCGCGGCCAAACGCGAGCGCCTCGCCGCCGGCTACGCCGAGCATCAGGTGCACGTCGCCCCGCCCCCACGCGTCGGACCGGACGGCGGCTTCGACTACGCCTGGGACGAACGCCTCCGGCTTGGGCGCGGGCGTTCCTTCGTCGTCTGCTGGGGCGAGGGGCGGCGCAACAGCGGCGTGCTGGTCTCGCGAGCGCATCGGACGATCACGCTGCGCGATTCTCAGGGCGAGTCGAAGATTCCGGAACGGGTGATTTGGCGAGTCGTGCCCGCCGTGTAACTCGGCAGGATCAGCGCAGTCGCTCGACGATCATCGCCATGCCCTGACCCCCACCGACGCACATGGTCTCGAGCCCGAACGTCTTGTCGGCGTCCTCGAGTCCGTTCAACAACGTGGTCATTATGCGTGCACCGGTCATCCCGAACGGGTGACCCAGGGCAATCGCGCCGCCGTTGACGTTGAGCTTGTCCATCGAGATGCCGAGCGCCTTCGCCGAGGGCATCACCTGTGCCGCGAACGCTTCGTTGATCTCGACGAGATCGATGTCGTCGATCGTCATGCCCGCGAAGGACAACGCCTGCCGACTCGCCTCGATCGGACCGAGCCCCATGATCTCGGGGTCGAGGCCGGTCACGCCGGAGGACACGATGCGCGCCATCGGGGTGATGCCGAGCTCCTTGGCCTTGGTGTCACTCATCACGACCACCGCCGCAGCACCGTCGTTCAAGGGACAGGCGTTGCCGGCGGTGACACGGCCGGTCGGACGGAAGGCCGGTGCGAGCGTTCCGAGCTTCTCGCGATCGGTGTTCGGACGCGGGCAGTCGTCCGTGCTGACAACGGTTCCCGCCGCGGTGGTGTACGGCGTGATCTCGCGCTCGAAGAAACCGCGCTCGATGGCCGCACCACAGCGCTGCTGGGACTGGAACGCGTAGTCGTCCATCTCCTCGCGGCTGACGTTTTCAACCTCGGCGACGTTCTCGGCGGTCTCGCCCATCGCGATGTACACGTCCGGGAGTCCACTCGGCGGGGTCCAAGTGCCTTGGTCGCCGGCGGCGCGTGCCGCGCTGCGCTCGGCCGGACCGTCGAACTTGTGGTTCTGCGTGCCGGGGGTGTGGTCCGAACTCCCGCCGACCATGAACCGGCTGACGCCCTCGACGCCGGCGGCGATGAAGACGTCGCCTTCACCGGCCTTGATCGCGT
Organism: Acidimicrobiia bacterium; assembly: GCA_031363005.1. Lineage (GTDB taxonomy): Bacteria > Actinomycetota > Acidimicrobiia > IMCC26256 > JAENVU01 > JAENVU01. Next base: position 4,663 of record JANLTQ010000401.1, read on the forward strand.
GCGACGCCATCCGGAGCGTCTGCAGACTCGACGAGCAGTACCGGGTGATCGTGCACCCGGGGACCGTCGGCATACCCGCGAGGATCGCCACAACCCGACCCATGTTGAACCCCTGCTCGCCGCCGGGGAGTCCGCAACCGAGCATCAGGTCGTTGACCAAACTGCGGTCGAGTTCGGGGACCTTCTTGAGCGCGGCGTCGACGATGAATGCGGCCATGTCGTCGGCGCGCTCGTCGACGAAGGAGCCTTTGAAGGCACGACCGATGGGCGTACGGGCAGTGGCGACGATCACGGCTTCGGGCACGGCGGAACTCCTCAGGGGAAACGACGACCCAGGGAGACTATTCGGCGGTGTCGATCCGGCGAAGACCGGCGCGGTAGCGGGCACCGTTCTCGACGTACTGGCCGGCGCCGAGCTTGATCATGAGGTCCGGGTTGACCGCGTCGAGCTTGATCTTCGCCGGTACACCGAGCGCCATCGCTCGTGCGGGGACCTCCATGTCGTTCGGCACCAAGGCGGCAGCACCCACAAGCGCCTCTTCCCGCACGATGGCTCGGTGCAGGACGATCGAACCCGAACCCACGAGCGCTCCGTTCTCGATCGTGCAGCACTCCATGTGCACGAGATGGCCGATGACGCAATCGTCCCCGATCACCGTCGGGTGCAACGCCGTCGAGTGGATCACGCTGCCGTCCTGGATGCTCGTGCGCGCCCCGACCGTGATCCGGCCGTAGTCGCCCCGCAGCACCGCCTGCGGCCACACGGTGGACTCGGGACCGATGACGACGTCACCGATCACGGTCGCGTCCGGGTGGACAAAGGCAGTGGGATCGATCTGGGGCACGCGGTCACCGAGCGCGTAGATGGCCATGTCGGCTCCTTCATTTGAGAAGCGGGCGATCTTATGGAGCCCAGCGCTACCGTGGTCCGGATGTCCGATCTCTCCGTCGATCATTCAAGTGCGGCCGTGACCACCGCCGACCACGTCGCCGCGATTGCACGAGACGGCTACACGATCATCCG
>JANLTQ010000462.1:0-3487 GCA_031363005.1 Acidimicrobiia bacterium
GGAGTATCCGCCGGCCCACCGGATCGAGATCGACCCGCAGATCCTCGGTTGCTGCGGCGTCTTGGAGCCCAGGAGTCTTGAGGCTGCGCACGATGCTGTCGCGGTCGCCGACGACATCGTCGATGACGAGCGTGATCGCGACGATCAGACCCGCAAGGATCATGACGTTGAGGGTTTCACCCATCCAGGCCAGCAGCAGAACCGCACCGGCCAGCGAGACCCCCACCGAGACGACGCTGATGAGCACCGACCGCCACGAGAAGGTCAGCGCAGCCAGCACCATGATTCCGAGCGCGAGTCCGATCAGGAGCAATCCACGCAAGTTGTTGCGCGAGGTTTCGATGTAGGTCGCAGGGCGGAAGACCGAGGCCGCAACCTCGACTCCGGTCAGGCCGGGGGTGAGCTTCTTCAGTTCCCGTTCGATGCCCTTGGTGACCTCGAGGGCGTTGGCATTCGGAAGCTTCTCCACCACCAGCATCAAGCCAGTTCCGTCGGCGACCACACCGTCGCCGATCAGGGGTTGATGTCCCTCTTGTACGGTCGCGACTTGGCCGAGCAGCTTGGTGGGGGCAGCGGTGGTACCCGCGGCGGCCGGTGCGGCTTCGACTGCGACTCGGGCCAGGTCATCCGCCGTGAGAATCGGATTGATGTGCTGGACGCCGAGGCGTTGTGCAGGTGTATCAATGAAACCACCCCGTCCTGGGGCGTGGGCCTTGAGGAAGCTGAGCGGAGAGACCCAGAGTGCATTTCCGGTGGTCGCGATGATCTGGTCGAGGGTCAACCCCTCGGCCAACAGCCGCTGCGGATCCACCATGACTTGAAGCTGCTGGTCCCGCTGGCCCCAGATCGAGATGTTGGCGACACCCGGGACGCTCATGAGCTGGGGTCGGATGTTCCAACGGGCGAGAATCGAGAGTTCGAGCAGCGGGATACTGGTGCCCCGGAGCCCGATCATCATCACGCGGCTGGTCGATGACCTCGGTTGCAGCAGCGATGGTGCTTTCGAAACGTTCGGGAGCACCTTCGATGCTTCGGTGAGCCGCTCCTGAACAACCTGCCGCGCGTCGAGCGGATCCGTACCGTCCTCGAAGATCAGCTCGACCGACGACAGGCCGGGAACCGACTTCGATGAGACGTCTTCCAGGAATGCCACGCCGTTGAGCAGGTTCTGCTCCATGGGTGCGGTGATGAGTTGCTCGACCTCGTACGCGGAGAGACCGAGCGCTTCCGTGCGAACCTCAACCTTGACCTTGCCGAATTCGGGAAGCACGTCGACCGGCATGGTGTCGAGTTGCACGACGCCAAGACCGAGAGCAAAAACGGCCAGGGCGAGCACGAGGCCGCGCGCTCGGATGCTGGCGGCGATCAATCCGCGCGTCATCGGTCGCGCACCACGCAGGTCGATACGACGTCATTTGCTGCGCAGCCGTTACGCATATTCAACCCCGAGCTCCTGCCACAGATCCGCACGGGAAGCCGCGCGGTGAAGCCGTGAAGGTATTGATTCAAGGGTTCCGCGTCAATGAATCGCGTGAGGAATGATGCGTCGGACCTAGGACGAATGTGTCGTACCTGGCCGGGGGCCTCAAATCGAATGCGCGCACCGATGCGCGCACTTCTCGGAGGTGAACTTCTGACGTCAGGCGGCGGTGCGCATGGGTGGCGCCTCGGAGCCGAAGGTCTGAACGCCGAGCGGTGTCGCGACGGCAATGTCGCGGCTGCGGCGGCCGGTCACTGCGAGTGCACACCATGCGGCGGCATACATCGCCAGGACAATCATCACGATGGTCATCAGTACATCTCCCGGTCGGTTGGTTCTGGGCCGTCGCCGGATCGAACACTTCGAATCCAGCGGCAGCCTTTCCGATATCGGCATCGCGTCATCGCAACTGAAGGGCAATCGCGCCGACTGCTCGGATCTGCTCGGATCCGCCCGGCCGCGCGCCCATGAGCGCACCTCGCGTTCGGCGCCGTTACAGTGCGGCGGTCGCGAGTCAACTCGCGCCGCGAAGTATCGGCAGGTACCACTCACGGAGTGTTTTCATGGACGACGCTGCGATCGAGATGCACGGGATTCGTCACCGCTACGACGCGCGTGACGTCCTCGCCGGCATCGACCTCCGAATCGAGTTCGGTGAGGTGTTCGGATTCCTCGGCCACAACGGTGCGGGGAAGACCACGGCGATGAACATCCTGACGACCCTCATTGCTCCGACCGCCGGCCGTGCCGCGGTGTGCGGGCACGACGTCGTCAAAGAACGTCGGGCCGTGACGCGATGTATCGGCTACCTCCCGGCCGATGTCCGCATGTACCCCCACCTCACCGCGGCCGAGAACCTGGAGTTCTTCGCCCGACTCTCCGGTGTTCGTTCCCCGCGGCGAGCCGTGGCGCGCACGCTCGAATACCTCGACTGCACCGAACTCGCGGGCGAACGCCTATCGACGTTCTCCACCGGCATGCGTCAACGAATCGGGATCGCACAGGCGATATTGCACCAACCCATGGTGCTGTTCCTCGACGAACCGACCTCGGGGCTGGATCCGCAGGGAGTCCGGCAGCTGCGGTCCACGATTCTGCGACTGAACCAAGAAGCTGGAATCACGATCTTCATGAACACGCATCTCCTGAGTGAGGTTGCGAAGGTCTGCACCACGATCGGCGTCCTCGACCACGGATCGCTGACCTACAAGGACTCCATCGAGGCGACCGTCGCTCGATTTCCCGACGAAGCGTCCCTTGAAGACATCTACGTTCAGATGGATCACCGATGATCGGCGCCATCGCGGCGCATCAGGTGCTTTCGTTGCGGCGGCAGCGGACGTTCATCGCCATCCTCGTCACGTTCCTCGCGATGGCAGCCCTGGCCGGCGTGCTCGGGTGGTCCAGTCACCGGACGATCGTTCGGGTCTACGAGGAAGCGGTCCGGATGGTCGCGGCGCGGGGTGAACGGGCACCGGCAAACCCGTTCGACGTCAAACCGCCACTGGCGCTGCTTTCGAACATGGCGATCTACGTTCCGCTGATCGGTGCTCTCCTGGCGCTCATCGTCGGGCATCTGAGCTTCGCCGACGATCATTCGGGCGGCTTGGGGCGCATGATCTTCACGCGCGCGGTCTCGAGGTCGGCCTACGTCTTCGGCAAGGTTGTCGCCGCTGCGCAGGTGCTCGCGGTTGTTTTGGTCGCGTGTTTTCTGATCAGCGCACTGTCGCTGTTCCTGGTCAACAATCGTCTCCCGTCGGGTGGGAACCTCCTGCGTCTCGGCGGGTTCTACGCCCTCGCGTGGTTGTACCTCATGCTGTTTGCCCTCGCCGGCATGACCACTGCCTTGATGACCAAGCGGCGTTCACTGGCCCTGCTCAGCGCCATCTCGATCTGGCTCGTGGTGACCTTCGCGCTCCCGCAGTTCACCTCAGGCCTCAGACCACAAGCTTCACTGAACCCGGTGAGCGACCCCGTGAGTTCGTCGCAGACGTTCTTCAAGATCAC
>JANLTQ010000465.1:0-4845 GCA_031363005.1 Acidimicrobiia bacterium
GAGATCGTCGACCGCCCGCACGCGATCTGCGATGTCATGACCGGTCACGACCAGACCTTCGACCGTGGGGTCGTCCAAGAAGTTGCTGAACGTCAGCGCGAACGGCACCGGATCCCCACCGATATGACGAAGCCGGAGGTCGACAGTGACTGGCACGCGAGCAGCATTGTTCGCTTCGAGCCGTATCTCTCGAAACGCGGCGTCGAACTCGGCGTGGTCACCGTCGTCGACCAGATCGGAGAACGGCCGGCCCTCGAGCCACTCCTGGTCGTGACCCAGCAGACGCGTCAACGCGACCGACGAAGCTGTGACGATTCCGGTACCGGTCAGAAGGATTGTGAGTGACGCCGAGTTCTGCATCAGGGATCGAAACCGGGCGACTTCATCCCCGGCGATCTCCCACCGTCGACGCTCGGTCAGATCTCGAACGCTGAGCAGGATCTCGTCGCCGAGTGGTGCGCCGATCATCTCGACCAACCGCCAGCCATTACTGCTCCGCACTCGCAACTCGAGGAGCGAACCGACGTCCTTCGACTGGACACTCGCCACCGCCAGGGCCGCGAACTGCACATCGTCCGGATGGACGAACTCCAGGGCATTGACTCCGATTGCCTCACCGATCGACATGCCAAAGAGCCGCTCGGCAGCCCGATTCGCCCACCGCACGCGTGCCTCGGCGTCAATCACTAATGCAGCGTCGGGCAACCCAATCGCGACGTCGGCGAGCACCGATTCTTCGGACATGTCTCGGTATCGACACACAATCACCGGTCAATAAGCCCAATTCGGATAAGGGACGACGCCATTGAGCGACAGTCGCCCGCGCGCCCGCACCAGGCCCGCCCGGCCAACCCGATCGCGTCGCCCGTCGAGTCGACAGTCCCGGAACGCGATCTTCTTCGAGGTCAGGCCCGAAGGCAAAGGATGTCGGGGAGGGCTTCGATCGTCCGACCGTCCAGTGTCACGAGCGCGAAGGGTGGTCGCACGAGTCGAGGGCGGTCTGTGCGTGTTCTTGGCGGAGGAGTTCGTCGAGTGGGACTGCAGCCGAGAAAAGGAATCCTTGGCCGAGGGCGCATCCGAGACGGGTGAGGGTTTCTGCTTGTCGGGTGGTCTCGACGCCTTCAGCGACGACCTCGAGACCGAGGCCGCGGGCCAGCAAGACAATTCCGGCCACGACTGTCGCATTGGCATCGACGGCGCCGAGTTCGGAGCGAGCCGGAGCGGTGGGGCCTGGGTGAAGCGCAATCGGACAAGGCATTGTCTGTCACCGGCTTGTCGCCAGGTTCAGTGATCTCTGCTGTCCATCGAGTCCGTCGGACGCGCTTACGCCCAATGTTTGCAACGGTCACGAACGAGAACGCACCGTGCAGACAGGCCTCGACCCTCTCACCCTCGGTCGAAGGTTCGATCCCTTCCGGCCCCACCAGTAATTCCAGGGTGTGGGGGGTCGTCCGGTGCGCGAGTGTCAGACCATGCAGGACGAGAGCGAGCGGTCACTCGAGGGTGGCTGGCAGACGGATGTGCGGCGCGCCGGCGATGTCGTGCTGCGATCACCAAAGGTGCAGAGCCGGACCGTGATTGCACTCCTGAAGCACTTGGAGTCGGTCGGCTTCGACGCTGCGCCTCGCCCAGTTGGTAACGGTTTCGCTCCCGATGGGCGCGAGCAGCTTTCATACATCGAGGGCGAGAGTCCGCACCCGGGCGTGTGGTCCGAGGGCGCGGCATGGGAGCTCGGAGCGATGGTGGGCCGGCTCCATCAGGCGTCGTCGACGTTCGAGCTTCCAGCCGATGCGGTCTGGCGACCGTCGTTTGCTCGCGACCTGCCGGGGAGTCGTCCGGTCATCGGCCACGGTGACCTCGGGCCGTGGAACGTCCTGGCGCGTGATGGACTGCCGGTTGGGATCATCGATTGGGACTATGCGGGACCGATCGACGCCGTCTGGGAGCTTTCGCAGCTGGTGTGGCTCAACGCCCAGCTGCACGACGACGATGTCGCAACTGCGAATGGACTTCCGAGTCCCGAGGAGCGGGCGGGGCTCGCAGCGGCGATTCTGGACGGCTACGGGCTTCCTGGTGCAGATCGAGAGGGCTTTGTCGATCGCCTCGTCGAGTTCGCGATCCGGAACGCTCGTGAGGAAGCGGTCGAGTACCGAGTGGGGCATGACACGGTGAGCCCCGCTGCTGACGGCTTCCCGATCCTCTGGGGAATCGCCTGGAGGACACGGTCGGCCGCTTGGATCCTCGATCACCGCGAACTCATTCAGTCTGCGATCGACGCCTGACCACGACCCGAGCGCGACTCGAACGGTTGGTTCTCCGAGCTACCTCGTATACCATACCCCCCTATGCCATACGAGCGGAGGTTTCGGGATGCGGGCTGACAACGACGCAGTGCGTACGCGATTGCGGCGCATCGAAGGCCAGGTTCGGGGCTTGCAGCGGATGGTCGAGGACGACGCGTACTGCATCGACATCCTCACGCAGATCTCGTCGGCGAGTCGTGCGCTGCAGGGGGTGGCACTCGAACTGCTCGATGCCCATCTCGAACACTGCGTCCGGGACGCGATCGACGGTGGTGGCCCTGACGCCGACGCGAAGATCGCCGAGGCATCCGCCGCAATCGCGCGGCTCGTGAAGTCGTGACGGGCGCGGTGCCGAGGGCCGACTGATGGTGCTCGACAAGATCCCGACGGCGTCGCCGCGTCCCTGAACGTCCCTCCGTGCGTGACTAAAGGTGTCGGAGACGCTCGTTGTATTCCTCGGGATCGATATCACCTCGGGCGAGACGTTCGGCCAGGATCGTGCGGGCGTTCTCAGTGGCGGACGGCAGATGACGTTGCGGAGCGCGGACGGCGAGCCACACGACGAGTCCGACGAGGAGAAACATCATCAGCGAGCCCCAGAGCCACATCCAACCTCCGCCCATGTGGTTCTCGTTCCAGTCGGAGACGGCGGGGACGAGCGACGCAAATCCGATCATTGGAATGGACCTCCGGTTGCGAGTTTCGAACCCACTCACCGTAGAAGTGGTGTGGTCAACGGGAGTAGAGGCGGAAGTCCCGTCTTGCAACACGCACAACGGCTTCACCGCGCTGAGGCCCGCCGCGGTGAGAAATTTGCCCCGAGTACGCTGACGGGTTCATGCCGGCGCAGGACTGAGATCACTTCCCTGTTTCGCCTTCGCACCCCGTGTGACACGAGTGAGAGGTGCGGCGTTGGCAAACCGGGAACCGGAACCCGACCGCGTAGCTCGTGTGCGCGCGGCGATGGCGGTCGGGGAACGGGTTTCCGATGGTGATCAACGGCGTCTGCATCGGTGCGCTCGACTTGTACCACGACGAGGCGATGACGTTGACCGAGACTCAAGTGGCCGACGCGTTGGTCATCGCTGATGTCGCGTCGTTCCGGAGGCCGTGGGATCACTTGCGGGTGCGTCCCCGGCGGGGTCACGATGGTTGCCCAGTGCGGCGTGAGTGCTTCGACCCGGAGGCGTGGAGTGGCGAGCGGAGAGGGATCTGGCGACGACACGACGGTTCCGGCGCGTGCCGTCCTCGACGCCCTCGGCAGCGCGGTCATCGTGACCAAGGTCGACCACACCATCTTGATGTGGAACCAGGAGGCCGAACGGCTCTTCGGTTGGAGCGAACGCGAGGTCGCCGGACGGGACATCTCGGACGTGCTGGTCGGGCCCGAAGAGAAGGCCGCCGCCGACGTCATCATGACCGAGGTCGAGAGTGGGGGACCGTGGTCCGGTGACTTCCCGGTGCTGCACAAGGACGGAACGACCCTTCGGGTCGCCGTGTCGGACAATCCGGTTCTGGGTCCCGACGGCGAGATCGTTGCGATCGTCGGAATCTCCACCGACGTGACTCATGAGCGGCGCTTGGAGCGGGAGGCGGCCGCACTCGCCGAACGCCTCGCGCTTGCGCTCGATGCCGGCGGCCTCGGCACGTGGCAGTGGGACATCGATTCTGGCGTCGTGCAGTGGGACGCCCGCCTCGAAGCCCTGTACGGGTTGAACCCGGGCGAGTTCGACGGCACCTTCGAGGCCTACACCGCGCTCCTGCACCCCGAGGATTCGCCCGAGGTCTTGGAGACGGTGAGGGAGGCCGTGGCCGAGAAGAAGTCCTACGTCGTCAACCACCGAGCAGTGTGGGCCGACGGCACGGTTCGCTGGTTGCAGGGGAAGGGCGCGGTGATCTCAGACGCCGACGGGCGGGTGACCGGCACCATCGGATGCGTTGCCGACGTGACCGATCACGTGCTTGTCGTCGAGGAACGCGAGAAGTCGGTCGCTGCGGCGCTGGAGGCTGCCGCGCTCGAGCGGTTGAGCGCGCAGCGGCTGGCCTTCCTCGGTCAGGTCAATGACGCCCTCGCCGGCGCCGAGACACGGATTGACGTGATGCGAGGTGTCACCCGAGTCGCCGTGCCGACGCTGGGGGAGTGGTGTTCGATCTTCGTGCTCCCCGAGAATGGCTCTCCTGTCCCCGACGTCGAGATCGCGCACGCCGACCCTGAGATGGTCCAGTTCGCACGGGAACTTCAAGTGCGGTTCCCGTACGAGCCGGACGCCGCCGCCGGTATCCCTCACGTCATTCGGACCGGTGAGAGCGAGTTCTACCCGGAGATCGACGATGACCTCATCGACAAAGCCGACACGACTGAGGAAGCACGAGACGTGGTGCGCTCGCTACGGCTAAGGAGCGCCATTGCCGTGCCGCTCGTGAAACGCGGTCGGGTGATGGGTGCGTTGCAGTTCGTCAATACCGAGAGCAGCCGCGTGTACACCGAGCAGGACCTCGCACTGGCCGAAGCGGTGGCCAACCGCGTGGCGTCCACGCTCGA
>JANLTQ010000487.1:0-2622 GCA_031363005.1 Acidimicrobiia bacterium
CGGGGCATGCCCTCAGCCTACCTGCGCCCTGCGACCATCATCCCGGGGATGCCGTCGAGCATCGCGTCGGTCGGGTGTGAAGCCAGTATCGACAACGACTGCGTTCACGCGTCGAGCGCGGCGTAGAACGCGTCAGCTTCCTCGTCGGTCAGGTCCGGAATGAGGAGATCGTCGACCGAGCCGAGGGGCTTGGCATCGGCGAGCAACTCGGCCAGGGTGTGATGCCGAAAGAAGTCAGCATTGTTCGGCGGATTATCGGCTTCGGGTGCGATGTTCGTCATGATGCTCCCGTTGGTGCGACGGAGGCAATCCTACCGCTGACCTGCGACCATGAATCCGGGGATGCCCGCGGACATCTCGTCGGTGGGGCCGGCCGCCGGATAGGACCGGCTCGACCCGTCAGGAGAACTTGGTCCTCGGTCGCTCAAGGGGTTCTCCGTCGACGACGAGGTCGACCTTCTCGTTGTAGAAGCAGACCAGCCCGGCGACCTTCTGACTCTCGAGGATGGGCGCCGGATACGACCACGCCACATCGCGGTGTCGCTCCTCTCCGACGCCGACCGTCCAGTACTCGGCGGTGCCCTTGTAGGGGCACGCGCTCTTCGAGTCGGTCGGTTCCAGCAGATCCATCCGAACGTCGACGCGCGGCAGGTAGTACCGCGTCGGCAATCCGGTTTCGAACAACAGGCGCGGGTGGTGGGAGTCAGCGACCGTCACGCCGTCGATCACGACCTGCACGTGTCGGGAGCTGTCGAGGATGTCGACGCGCGTCGTCGGGTTGCGCGGATGCACCATGATCGGTTCGTCTTCTTCGAACCACTCGAACGCGTCGAAGTCGAACCGAATCAACTCGCGCAACGCCTCGATCGGCGACGTGTCGTACTGCCACGCACCATCGGCAACGGTGTAGTCGCCGGTGGTCACGTTGAAGTGGCGGGCGTCGCCGCGGCTGGGGGAGTGCGTGGACGTTTCCGACGGCGCGAGGTGATCCATCCGGACGTCGGAAATCGGGATGTAGTACTGCGGGTAGTAGGGGACTTCGTACACGAGCTTGACGTGGGTTGTGTCGGCCAGTAGCTCGCCGCGGAGGAACACTCGCACTCGTTTCGGCCCGTCGTCGACGTGGACACGGCCCCGGTCGGTTGGATTGGTCATGGTCGAGAGAACGGTGATGGCCCGGTGCGCATTCCGCCGAACTACTGCACCGAGACGGGCCGACGGCGCGGTGCGGTCAGATCCAGGCTCGGATCGCCTCGACCGCCGCGGCCGGATCGGCCGTATCGAGCTCGACCACGCTGGCATCTGCAAACCACTCGACACGTTCGGCGCGTTCGTCCGGTGGCGTCGTCGAGGCTGGGGTCTCGATGACGAGGACGCGCTGATCGACCGCGGCCCAGAAGCGCTGCGTGAACCTGGCACTCGACATCAGGCCGTAGCCGTAGGTCGCGCGCGGATCGAGCCCGGATTCCGGCGCGGGGTCGGTCGCGGCCGGGTCCGAAGCAACGGCACGGATCATGGCGTAGAACGCGTCGACCTCCTCCGCCGGAGTGCGCCACCGCCCCCACAACCCGTCGACGATGACCACTCGATCGCAACCGCCGCCTGCCGCGTGGACGAGCGCCCCGTGCGCGTTGGCGCCGATGCCGACGAGCGTCGAGTTGGCCACACGATCCGAGTCGTGCGCGATCGCCCAGCGGGCGATCGCGATGGCGCTCATCGGGTCGTAGTGGCCGGTGCGCACAGCAGGCGTCGAGCCATGACCGGGGAGGTCGGGGATGATCCAGTCGCTCGGCGCGGCGGCTCGCCACTCGGCGCCGCCGGCGGGATCGCCGAGGTCATGCAGGACGACGACGGTCATGGCCCCACCTCACCGACGAACGTGCGGATCGCGTGCATCGTCGCGTCCGGGTCCTCGAGGTGCACGTAGTGACCGGTCCCCGGAACGATCACGTGACGGGCGCGCAGCCACCCGACTCGCTCAGCCTCCTGTTCGGGGGTGAGGTCGCGCCATGTGTCGTGCTCGTTGCCGGTGATCACGAGCACCCGGCATTGGACCCGCTGCTGCTCCGCGGCGAGCAGCTCGACGCTGAACTCGCTCGGCACGCCGAGGCCGAACATCGGGTCGGACTTCCAGACCCACCCGCCATCGGGTCCGCGCCGGCTGCCGTGCTGCGCGAGGTGCAGGGCCCACTGCGGTGGCAGGCGGAGGTTCTGGCCGTCGCGGTACTCGGCCATCTTCTCGACCGTCGGCCACTCGCGCCGGTGGACGTCGAACAGGATCCGGTCAGTGCGCGACGCGTTGGCCTGGATCGCGGTGCGCACGTCGTCGGGCAGGACGAACGCTTCGGGGGGTGGGCCGAGACCGTCGATAACGACGAGCCACCGCACGAGTTCGGGGAACGCACCCGCGAGCCCGATCGCCTGCGCGCCGCCGAAGGAGTGGGCGATGATGCCGACCGGAGCCCCGACGACGTCGCGGACGAGCAGTGCGAGGTCGACTTGGATCAGCGACCACGCGAACCCGGTGTCGACCGGGCCGCTGTCGCCGTGACCGCGGATGTCGAGCGCGATCGCGTGGTAGCCGAGCTCGGCGACCCGCGGCGCGAGGTCGTCGAACATGCG
>JANLTQ010000496.1:0-3756 GCA_031363005.1 Acidimicrobiia bacterium
ACCGTGGTGATGGGGAACTGCGGCGTCACCTTCGCGCCGGTTGCCGAAGCCAACCGCGAGTACCTCGCCGAGATGATGGAGAGCGTCGAGGACATTCCGCGTGAGGCGATCCTCGGTGGACTGCCGTGGGACTGGGAGACCTATCCCGAGTACCTCGATTCGGTGGCGCGGATGCGGCCGGCGCTGAATGTGGTCGGGCTGGTGGGGCACTGCGCGGTCCGGTACCACGTGATGGGTGACCGGTCGTTGTCCGATGAAGCGCCCACGCCGGAGGAACTGGCGCGCATGGCCGACATCGCCGCCGACGCGGTTGCGGGTGGCGCGGTCGGATACTCCACGTCCCGGCTGCTCGACCACAAGGTCCCCGACGGCCGGTGCGTGCCCGGGACGTATTCCGAAATCGACGAGTACGCCGCGATCGTGGCCGGGATGAACAACGCCGGCGGCGGACTGTTCCAAGCGGTGCTCGACTTCGACACGAAGCCCGGTCACGAGTTCGCCCTTCTCCGGGCGATGGCCGAGCAGGCGGGCGACGTGTTGTTCTCCGGTGGTGTGGGCTCGGACCCCGACCGCGCGCCCGCCGCGACGGCCGGATGGAACCAGTTCCTCACCACCACGCGCGCCGAAGCGGGCCGGATCACCTCGGCCGCGATGACCCGCCCGGGTGGGATCCTCACCGGACTCGCGCAGGTCGCGCCGGTGCGCGGCGCCGCGTGGAGTGCGTTGATGAAACTCCCGACCCTCGAAGCCCGCGTCGCGGCGCTGAAGGATCAGACCACGCGCGCGGAGTTGCTGGCCGAGGGTGAACGCAAAGGGACCTGGTATGACCCCAGCTACATCTTCCCGCTGGGCAACGATGAGTTCCCGGACTACAGCATGGCGGCGCAGGGTTCGGTGGCGACCCAGGCCGGCGCCCTCGGTGTGCATCCGGTGGCGTTCATCGTCGATCGATTGATCGAGAGTGAAGGGCGCGAGCTGTTCAACGTGTGGTTCTACAACCGCAACCCCGAGGCCTTAGGTGACTTCCTCCAACTCGACGGCGTCTGCCCGGGCCTCGGCGATGCGGGCGCCCACGCCGGTCAGATCTGTGACGCCGATGCGCCCACCCACTACCTCTCCTATTGGCAGCGGGAACGGAACAAGGTGTCGTTGCCACAGGCCGTCCACCAGTTGACCGCCAAGCCCGCCTCCGTCCTCGGACTGGTGGATCGCGGCACCCTGGCGGTCGGTCAGTTCGCCGATCTCAACGTCTTCGATGTCGCTCGGCTGCAATCCGCCTACCCCGAGTACGTGCACGACTTCCCGAACGGGAAGGGCCGGCTTCTGGTGAAGTCGCAGGGTTACGCGGCCACCATCGTCAACGGGTCGGTCGTCACCGAGCAGGGCGAGCACACCGGTGCGCGTCCGGGTTCGGTGCTACGCGAGTTCGCTCGGGGCTGAGTTCTGACGCGAGTTGATTCTGACCGCTCAGTTGCGCAGGAGTGGAGCGATCACGGCGTACGCCGGCTTCGGTACGAGGTTCGCGTCCCATGGCAACGCCGCGCCGAGACCGGTGAAGAAGTACGGGATCCACGAGTGCTTGTCCGTGAATCCCCACGTGGTGATGGACTGGCAGTTCGGCGCGGCGAGGCACGCGTCGCGAGCAACGGCGTAGGTGGCGGCTTGGGCGGCGAGGTCGGTGGCCGTCGCCGGCACCGGGATCCGGACGTCGAGCTCGGTGATGGCGACGTCCAGGCCGAGCGCGGCGTACCGGTCGAACTGGCTGCGGAGTCCGGGGACATTGATCGACCCGAGCGTGCGGTGGGTTTGGAAGCCGACGCCGTCGACCGGTACCCCGCGCGCCACCATGCCGGACACCAGCGCGTAGAGCGCGTCGGACTTCGAGCTCGGACCTTCGATGTTGTAGTCGTTGATGTAGAGCTTCGCGCTCGGGTCTGCGGCGCGTGCGGCGAAGAACGCGAGGTCGTAGGCGTCCGTACCGATGCCCGTGGTCCAGATGCTGGGTCGGACGAGCGCGTTGTCACCGATCGCCTCGTTGACGACGTCCCACATGCTGACGATGCCCCGATACCGACCCACGATCGTCGCAATGTGGTTCGTCAGGATGTCGATGAGTTCGGGACGCGTGAACCCGCCGGCCATGAGCCACGCGGGGTTCTGTTGGTGCCAGGCCAGGGTGTGGCCGTGCACGCTCTGGCCGTGCGCCACCGCGAAATCCACGATGGCATCGGGAGTACGAAAGTCGAACCCGCCACGCTGCGGCTCGACGACATCCCACTTCATTTCGTTCTCGGGAGTCAGCAGGTCGAAGCGACTTCCGGCGATGCTCGCGTACGCGGGTTCCTGCGCGAGGGTCACCGACCGGACGGCCGTGCCCATCAACGGTCGGCGCACGGTCTCGTCGTCGATGATCGAGCCGAGACCGGTGGCATCCGCGAGCAGGACACCGACGCTCGGATTTGAGAGGACGACGGTAAAGGTCTCGTTCCCTTCATTCACGATGTCCGACGCAACGGGGACCGTCACCAGTTTGGCGACCGGCGTGAAGCCGTTCGCGCCCTTCACGAAGGTGAGTCGGCGCGCGGTCGTCGGCGCAAGGAAATCACTTCCCCGGCTCGCGGTCATGGGCGTGACGGCGACGTCGAGGCTCACGGTGTTCGACGCCCGTTCGGAGAGCGCGACGGTGAACGCGATGGCGCGTCGACCCGCGTTGCCTTCCACGACGGATCCGTCGCTCACGGAGGCTCGGAACCCGCCGGCGATCGGGTCGTCGTCCCGGATCGTGCCCAGCCCGGTCCCGCGAGTGATCGTGGCTCCGGTCGGATTGGTGAGCTCGACGGTGAAGGTCTCGTCCGGTTCGACGATGACGTCGGGGAAGATCTTGACCACTACACGCCTCATCACCGGAGTGCGGCCCGATGCGCCGGTCCGAAAACGCAGCGTGCGGGTGGCGCCCCGAGCAGTGTCGACGTCGACACCCGCAGTTGCGGTCCCGGCGACGATTCGGTACTGCACCGAGACGTTCGCCGTCGCCGGTTCGTCCAACGTCACGGCGAAGATCAGGGTGCGGGCCGTGCTCGTTCCTTCGGCGATCGCTGCGTCGCCGACGCCAAGTTGGGGGACGACGATCGCGTGGGCGGTCTCGACGGCGAGCGCCCCGATCGGGATCACGCCGAGGATGATGGCGAAGAGCCCGACGGCGATCTTGTGGCGAACCGCAGCGGTGGGCACGCCCGGAGTGTAGGAGGGGCTACCAGTCGACCTTGGGGGCCGGTGGGAAGAGGGTGTCGCGGGCGGCCATCAGGCGAGTGCAGTCCCAGTTCTTCCCGACGGGCTTGAGGACGATCGGACTTTTGGTGAGGTCCGGCATCTGCGTCCAGTCCGACTTGATGTTGAACACCGGGTCGGTCGCCCCGAGAATGAGCTGCTCGGAGTGATCTTCGACGGTGCCGGTCAGCGAGCGGTCGGCCTGCTCGGTGACGTCGTACGCGAATCGTTCTCGACGCGCGATGTAGAGGTCGCCTTCGAGTGATCCGGAGACGTTGATGTGCACTGTGATTCCCGGCTTGCCGTCATGGTCGTCGTCGGCGATGCGAGGGTCGGCGGGGTCCGTCGGGAGCGTGTCGTGCGCCGGATCGGCGAAATGGATACCAACTCCGGTTGGGGTCTCGCCGCGCTGCAGTCGAGCCCGTCCGTTCTTCGTGCTCAGTGTCACAGCGATGCTGACGGGCTTGATCGCACGGGTGCCGGCATCGG
>JANLTQ010000499.1:0-1836 GCA_031363005.1 Acidimicrobiia bacterium
GCGATGCCGGACTCGGGATCCGCGAATCCGAGCGCGCCGCCGGTGCCGAAGTGGCCGAAGCTCCGCGCGTTCGGGCCGAACGGTCGACGCGGTGTCGTCGGCTTGAATCCGAGACCGAAGGTGACCTCTTCACCAAGAGTCGGACAGAAGCCCTCGGAATGCGGTCGCGTGGCCTCGGCGAGGAGGCCGGAGGAGAGCAGGCGACCGGGTTCGAGGAGCGCAGCGTAGATCCGCGCGACCCCGGCCGCGGTGCCGTGCCCGTTCGTGGCGGGAATCTGCGCGGCGCGCCACTCCGGCGTGTTCACCACGCCGGCCGAGCAGTAGCCGGGCGGGTTGAAGTAACTCATCATCGTCATCCGAGCGTCGCCGTCGAGCGTGAACGGGTCCGGCAAACTCGCCGGCTGCTCCCACAACAACTCCGCACACCGCGATTGCTCGGACGCCGGTACTCCGAACCAGACATCGGCATCGAGCGGTTCGGCGATCGCCCGCAGCGCGGCACCGGGAAGAACGCCACTCACGCGACGCGTGATCTCACCGACCACATGCCCGTACGTGTTGGTGTGGTAACTGTGCCGAGTACCCGGTGGCCACCATGCCGGCGTGGCCGCGATTGCCGTCGTGATCTCGTCCCAGTCCCACAACGCATCGTTCGTCAACCGCGCCGAAATCGCGGGCACACCCGCGCGATGACACAGCGCGTGCCGGACCGTCGCCGTCTCCTTGCCCCCGAACGCGAACTCCGGCCAGACCGATGCAATCCGATCGTCCAACCCGATGCGACCGGCATCCACGAGTTGGAGGAGTGAGATCGCGACCAACGCTTTCCCGACGGAGTAGAAGTCGACCAGCGTGTCCGGCGTCCACACTCGCGTCCGGGCACCGTCGGCCCACCCGCCGACGAGGTCCACGACCGTCTCGCCGTCCTTGATGATGCACACCGCGCCGCCGACTTCGCCGCGTTCGGCAAAGTTCCCGGCGAACGCGACGCGCACGGCGATGTACTCAGGGGCGCAGTGTCCCGAGATCGGCACGTTCATGGAACGAGCATCCTCGGGGACTCCTCGGCTGGGCAACTGCTGTGCGCCGTTCGATCGCGCTTCCGCTCCTAGCGAACGGATTCGAGTATCGAAGCAACCCCCGCGGTTTGACCGAAGCCTTGCCGGGACCTCAGGAGTTCGCGAGCGTGCGGCTGGCACGGCTGCGGCCGAATCGCAGGTACAGCGACGGCACGACGAACAGGTTGAGCAGCGTCGAGGTGACAAGCCCACCGATGATGACGATCGACATCGGGAACTCGATTTCCTGGCCGGGGATGTTTCCCGACACCAGGAGCGGCACCAGCGCCAGCCCGGTGGTCAGCGCCGTCATCAAGATGGGCGCGAGCCGCTCACGGGACCCGCGAATCACCAGGTCCGGGCCGAAGGTCTCGCCTTCATGCTGTTCGAGGTGTTGGTAGTGGCTGATCTGCATGATCCCGTTGCGGGCAACGATCCCCAGGATCGTGAAGAAGCCCACGAGCGACCCGAGTGAGATCACGCCGTCGCTCCACGCGTAGGCGGCGAGCACACCACCGACGAGCGCCATCGGCAAGGTGAAGAACGACAGTGCAGCCAATCGCGCACTCTTGAAGCTGACGACGAGCAACATGAAGATGCCGGCGGCGGCGATGAGACCGAAGATCAGCAGACGGCGATCGGCTTCCTGCCGTTCCTTGTACTCGCCCAGTACCTCCACTTTGTACCCGAGGGGCAACTTGACCCCTTCGAGTTTCTCGTTGATCTCCTCGACCACGGAGCCGATGTCGCGGCCTTTCACGTTGGAACCAACGTCAAT
>JANLTQ010000524.1:0-6977 GCA_031363005.1 Acidimicrobiia bacterium
GTGCAGAACCTGGCCGAAGGCGTGACCGTGCTCGCAGTGGATGGAAGCGTCAAGTACTCGACGCCGTCGGCAGCACGCATGATGGGCTTCGAGATCGGCCACGGCACCGGGGAGCTCGGTCTGGACTTCGTGGTGGAAGAGGATCGCGACCGGGCGGCGGAGATCGTCGGTCGGGCGTTCACGGAGCCGGGCATCCAAGGCCCGATCGCGTTGCGAGTCCACGCCGCCGACGGTGAGATTCGGGTGGTCGAGGCGATGGGCCACAACCGCCTGGACGACCCGCAGGTCGAAGGGATCGTGGTCACGACCCGCGACATCACGTCGACGGTCGCGGCGGAGGAATCGGCGCGGCGCAGCGATGCCCGTCTGCGAGCGTTGGTCGAGAATCTGTCTGACGTGGTGTCGATCGTCGACCGTCGCGGACAACTCTCTTACACGAGTCCGGCCGCGAGCTCCATGTTCGGATTCGTGGAGGGAGACGAGAGTTGGACCGACCCACTGTCTCGCATCCATCCCGTCGACCGTGACGCGGCGGTCGCCCAGCTCGGCGTGCAGGTGGCGACAGGTGGCGACGAGCCCGTGCGGTTCCGTCTCCACGCGGCTGACGGCACGTGGCGGCACGTCGAAGCCATCGCACGCGACATGACGGATGACCCGGACATCGCCGGCATTGTGGTCACCACTCGTGACGTGTCGGCTCGGACACGCGCGGAGACCTTGGTCGCAGACCAGGCGCAGCTCCTCACCCTGATTGCGCGCGGCGCGCCCCTGAGCTCGACGCTCTCGTCCTTGTGCGAGGTGCTCGAACGTCACGTCGGCAACGTGATCTGCGGCTTTCTTCTCGTCGATCAGGATCGCCAGCTGTTGAAGCTCGGTGCCGGACCGCGCATCCCGTTGGACTTGGCCGATGCCTGTCAGAACACCCCGATTGGTGGGACCGACGACGTCTTCGGTGCAACCGCGGCCCGCGGTTCCAACGCGGTGGTCCTGGATATCGAAACCGATGACCGAGCGGAGAAGCTCCGGGACGTGGCGCGGCGCTGCGGGGTCGCCGGAATCTGGTCCACGCCCATTTTCGACTCGATGGCTCAGCGGGTGATCGGAACCCTCGCGATGTTCTTCGACTCAGCGCGCGAACCATCGGCGGCCGAGCGCGAAGTCGTCCAGATGTTCACACAGACCGCAGCCATCGCGATCGAACGTCAGGTCGCCGAAGATCTCCTGGCCCATCGCGCAAACCATGACGCCCTCACCAGCCTGCCGAACCGCGTGCTGTTTCTCGAGTTCCTGTCCATGGCGATGGCACGCACCACTCGCGACCAGGGCGCATTGGCGGTGCTGTTCATCGACCTCGACCGCTTCAAGCACATCAACGACGGCCTCGGTCATGACGCGGGCGATGAAGTGTTGCGCGAGCTCGGTGCACGTCTCCAAGGCGCAATGCGCCCGACCGATGTGGTGGCGCGCTTCGGTGGCGACGAGTTCACGGTCCTCTGCGACGGGCTCGATCCGACGCGGGCCGAGCAACACGTGGGCGAGGTGGCGCGTCGGTTGCTCGAGGTGATCGAACAGCCGCTCACGATCGACGGCGAAGACCGCCGTCTCTCGGCGAGTGTCGGCATTGCCATGGCCGTTCCGGAGAGCAATCCGGACGGGTTGCTTCGCGACGCCGATGCAGCGATGTACGCGGCGAAGCAGCGAGGCAAGGCGCGTTTCGAGATCTTCGACGACAACATGCGCTCGTCGATGAGTGCGCGGTTGGATCTCGAGAGCCGGCTCGAGCGGGCGATCGAGCGTGAAGAGTTCCGACTGTTCCTGCAGCCGATCATCAATCTCTCCAACGGTCGGTGCGTGGGGGCGGAAGCGTTGTTGCGGTGGCAGGATCCCGAGCTCGGCCTCGTCACTCCCGATGCCTTCATCGGACTGGCCGAGGAGACGGGATTGATCATTCCGATCGGGGAGTGGGCCCTCGCGGACGCGTGTCGCACGGTTGCTCGATGGGAAGAAGTTGGATTGCTCGCACCCGAGTTCACGATGGCGGTCAACCTGTCGGCCCGACAGGTTGCCCAAGCCGATCTCGCGCAGCAGGTCCGACGCGTGATCGAGAAGAGCGGGACGATGGCATCACGCATCTGTCTCGAGATCACCGAGAGCGTGCTGATGGAAGAGTCGTCGGTCGAGGCCATGCAGGAGCTCCGCGACCTCGGCGTCCGGCTGTCGATCGACGACTTCGGGACGGGATACTCATCGCTCGGCTACCTCAAGCGGTTCCCGGTGGACTCGGTCAAGGTCGACCGCTCCTTCGTGGACGGACTGGGGACCGACGGCGAGGACTCGGCCATCGTGGCGGCGGTCGTGAGCCTCGGACATGCGCTCGGCCTGTCGGTCGTCGCCGAAGGGGTGGAGACGAGCGGCCAGCTCCATGAGCTGCTCGCGCTCGGCTGCGACCGCGCGCAGGGCTACTGGTTCTCCGGCCCTCGTGACCCGACGGAGTTTGCCGGCCTGCTCAACCAGCAACCGTGGGCCGACGGCCCGGTCTGGCGCCGGTAGACCTTCCGACAATCTGACAACACCGCCAGCCGACTGGCATCATCAGAATCCCGTTACGTGCTCACCCGGGAGATGATGTGAAGTTCAACGCGGGGGATACCGCCTGGGTCCTCGTTGCTGCCGCATTGGTGCTGTTCATGACGCCCGGTCTGGCGTTCTTCTACGGCGGCATGGTCCGCTCGAAGAACGTGCTCGGCATGCTCATGCAGAACTTCTTTGCATTGGGCATCGTGAGCGTGCTGTGGGCGATCGTCGGGTATTCGCTGGCGTTCGGGGGCACGAACGGGTGGATCGGCAACTTCGATTTCGCCGGGCTGCATCACGCCGCGACCAACTTCGCTCCGGGGTTTTCGCAACTCACCGTTCCGCCCCTGGCCTTCATGTCGTACCAGATGATGTTCGCCATCATCACCCCCGCACTCATCACCGGTGCGATCGCGGATCGCATGCGGTTCTCGGCATGGGTTTGGTTCATCGGGCTCTGGGCGGTGCTGGTGTACTCGCCCGTCGCGCACTGGGTGTTTTCGCCGAGCGGGTGGCTGTTCAAGCGCGGTGCCTTGGACTTCGCCGGCGGCACGGTGGTGCACATCAACGCCGGCGTCGCCGCGTTGGCCGTGGTGCTGGTACTCGGCAAGCGGCGGGGGTGGCCCAAGCATCCAATGCCTCCGCACTCGCTCCCTCTGACTTTGATTGGTACCGGCATCCTGTGGTTCGGGTGGTTCGGATTCAATGCCGGGTCGGCGCTCGCCGCGAACGGATTGGCTGCGCAGGCGCTGGTGAACACGCACCTGGCCGCCGCGGCCGCCATGATCGGCTGGCTGGTGCTCGAGAAGTTGCGGACCGGTCACGCGACCACGCTCGGCGCCGCATCCGGAGCAGTCGCAGGACTCGTGGCGATCACTCCCTGTGCGGGCTTCGTCGGGGGACTGGCTCCCCTTGCGATCGGAGCCGTCGCCGGTGCCGCCTGCTTCTTGGCGGTGAGTATGAAGTTCCGGTTCGGATACGACGATTCGCTTGACGTGATCGGTGTGCATCTGGTGGGGGGAATCTTGGGCTCGCTGCTCCTCGGCTTCTTTGCCGATCAGTCGATCAATGCGGCCGGACGAGACGGCGTCTTCTCCGGCGGTGGTTGGGGTTTGATGGGAGAACAACTGCTCGCGGTGGGCGCGACCCTGGTCTTCTCCTTTGCCGCAACGTGGTTGATCTGCGTCGTGCTGAAGGCGGTGTTGCCCGGCGGACTGCGAGTGTCCGAGGACGACGAAGAGGTCGGTCTAGATCTCACCCAACACTCGGAGGTGGGGTATGCGATGGACCGCAGCTGAGACCTTCGCCCGGCGGAGCCTCGTACGCGCAACGAATGGAGAACCATGAAGCTCGTCACCGGGATCGTCAAGCCCTTCCGGCTCGATGACGTCAAAGAAGCGTTGAAGACCCGGGGGGTGCAGGGCCTCACGGTCTCGGACGTGCAGGGCTTCGGCCGCCAGCGCGGTCACACCGAGGTGTACCGCGGCGCCGAGTACGAAGTGGACTTCGTGCCCAAGGTTCGCGTGGAGGTGCTCGTCGACGACGCCGAGGCCGACGCGGTGGTCCAGACGATCGTGGACGCGGCTCGGACCGGCAAGATCGGCGACGGCAAGGTGTGGGTCACCACCGTCGACGCCGTGGTCCGGGTTCGCACCGGTGAAGCAGGTCCCGACGCCTTGTGACCGACCCGCGCGGCTCGGAGTGGCTCCGCGCTCGGCGGGCCGAGCTCGTCGACGACCATACGCTGCGAGGTCGCGCCTTCGGTGCTGCACTGAGCGTTGCGGTCGATGAGGTCCTCGAGGCGGTCCTCGAGCGGGTGGGGAGTGACCGAGTCGCGGTCGTGGCCCTGGGCTCGTATGCCCGTCGCGAGTTGGCACCCGGCTCGGACCTGGACATCCTGCTGCTCCACGACCGTCGGGCCGACGTCGCGGCCGTGGCGGATGCGCTGTGGTACCCGTTGTGGGACGCCGGCTTCGTCATCGGCCACGCCATGCGGACTCCGAAGGAGACGCGCAAACTCGCGGGAGAAGATCGGGACACCCTGACCGCGCTGCTCGATGCACGCATCGTCGCCGGAGGTCTGGACCAGCGCGCCGGTCGGGTCGTGGAGGATGCGCGAGCCCTTGCGCATCGGCACCGCGACCGCGTGATCGGTTCGCTGGCTGACGCGGCGGTGGGCCGCCGGGTTCACCCCGGTCCGGTCGCCGACATGCTGGAACCGAATCTCAAAGAGGGCGCCGGAGGGCTCCGGGACCTTCAGGCCTTTGCGTGGATCGGATGGGCGCTCGAGCCGGGCGGTGGCGTCGAGCCGCTCGTTGCGCGTGGGGCGCTGCGGCCGGGCGACGATGCGTTCTTCGCAGCCGCGACGACAACGCTGCTCGACGTGCGGCTCTCGCTTCATCGCGTGACGGGCGGTCGCTCCGACGTCCTGGCGCTCCAAGACCAGGACGCCGTCGCCGCGCAGCTGGAGTACGCGGACGCCGACGCGTTGGTGCGAGACCTGGCCGCCGGCTCGCGTCGAGTTGCCTGGATCGCCGAAGATGCCTGGGCTCACCTCCACCCTCGGGTGGCGCCGACTCGGGACCACGGGCAGTTGCCGATCGGAATGGTGGAGACCCACGGACGCATTGCAATCGCAGACGATGGTGCAATCGACCAGACCTCGGTGTTGCACGTGGCGCGCGTTGCGGCGGAACGGCGCCTCGGAATCGACCGGACCACGCTCGCCCGGCTCCGAGCGGCGCCAGCACCGGAGTGGACCCCGGACGCACGCGCCGACTTCTTCGCGCTGCTGCGCCAAGGTTCGAGCGCGGTCGAGGTGTTCGAGGCCTTGGACCATGAGGACCTCGTTACCCGGATTCTTCCCGAGTGGGAGCACGTACGGTTTCGTCCGCAACGCAACGCCTACCACCGGTTCATGGTCGACCGACATCTCCTCGAGACCGTGTCAGAAGCCGTGCGCCTGCTGGACGAACCTGGCGCGCCGGACGCGCGCCCTGCCCAGTCCATCGCCGACCCGGATCTCCTGTTGCTCGGTGCGCTCCTGCACGACATCGGGAAGGGCCAGCCCGGCGACCACGCTGTGACCGGGGCGAACGCAGCGCGGGGAGTCGGTGAACGGCTGGGCCTGTCGGTCGATCGGATCGAAACGCTGGTCTGGCTCGTGCGGTGGCATCTCCTGATGGCCGACACCGCGACCCGTCGAGATCTCTCGGATCCCGCAACCCTTCGTCGCTTTGCCGGGCGCGTGGGTGACGTCGAACGCCTGAGGCTGCTCACTGCGTTGACCGTCGCCGATTCCCAAGCGACCGGCCCGGCGGCGTGGGGGTCAGGGAAGGCGGCGCTCGTGCGCGAGCTGTACGACCGGACCCTGGCCGCGCTGACCCACCCCGATCTCGACCTCGTCGAGCCCACACTCGAGCTAGCGGTCGACGAGTTGCTCGGGCCGGGAGTGATCGTGCAGTGGGAAACACTCGACGATGCTCGGCTGCGCTGCGCCGTCGGCGCGCCCGATCGACCGGGGCTGCTTGCCGGGGTGGCCGGCGCGCTGGCCATCGAGGGGTTCGACATCCTGTCTGCGGATGGCCAGACCCTTCCCGACGGTCGGGCCGCCGAAGTCTTCGTCGGAACGGATCGATTCGATCGCCTGGGCGACGCCGCCGGCCGCAACCGAGCCGCGTTGACGATCCAGGGGGTCCTGAGCGGGCACATTTCGGCCGCCGACGCCATTCAGGCTCGGCAGTCCACCTACGGCCAGCCGGCGGTTGCCACCGCCGACGAGCGGGTGCGCGTGCGCGTGGCCCAGGACGAGTCCGACGATGCAACGGTGGTCGAGGTCTACGCGCCGGACGAAATCGGACTGCTCGCGACCATTGCGTCCGTCTTCACCGAGCAGGCCCTCGATGTTCGCGTCGCCAGGGTCGCCACGACGGGTGAGCAAGCCGTCGACGTGTTTTACGTCCACGAGTCGGGCGAGAAGGTCACCGACGCGGCACGGGTTGAGCGCTTGCGCGCTGCGCTCTTCGACTCCCTGCGGCGCGATTAGTTTCCGCGGCATGGACGATGTCATTGCTGCCTCTGATGTTCTGCGATGGGCCGAGACCCTTTCCGCCATCGCGCGTACCGGTCTGGGCTTCACCCAGAGCCTCTACGAACAGGAGCGGTTCGAGGAAGTGCTGAAGGTTGCCGCGGACATACGCGCGGCCGCCGTCGACGAAGCCGAGTCGCAGGCGCTCTATGAGGAGTGGCTCACGACCGTCGGCAAAGGGGTGGCCGGGTACGTGACGCCGAAGGTCGCGGTGGCGGCCATCGTCGGCAATGAGCGCGGCGAGATCTTGCTGACCCAGCGGTCCGACAGCGGCATCTGGCTCTATCCCGTCGGGTGGGCCGACGTCGGGTACTCC
>JANLTQ010000526.1:0-5283 GCA_031363005.1 Acidimicrobiia bacterium
CGAGTACCCGAACACCGTGTTCAGTTCGAGGTGCGCGCCCGTCAGGAGGTCGACGAGGTGGATGGCCATCACCGCACCGAGCGCGATCAGGAGCGGATCGACGACCGAGCGGCGACCAAGGGTCAGGCACGCGGCGGCGAACGCGACGGCGATCAGTGTGACGGCGGTGAAATACGTGGCGGTGCCCCACCGGTACATGGGCAGCGCACCGACGATGAAGGTGGCCGCCACGTACCCGATGAACGCGAGAGACGCCCACCGGAGGAAGACGCGATACCAGGCGCGCCGGTAGTACGTGAACCCGAAGCCGCCCAGCACGACGAGCACGATGGTGGCCGTGACGAGGGTTGCCACCGCCTGGCCGATGGTGGCGTCGCGGAACTGCGCGGCCCGATCGAAGCGAGCCAGGTCGGTGCGCCGTTGGGGGTATGACGAGTCGGTGGTGCTCACGCGGGCAACGCGCCCCTCCATCGAATCGGGTCGATCGACGCCCACCAGATCGAGGATCGTCGGGGCGACGTCCACGATCTGCATGAAACCGGCGCGCCGCGTGGTGGACGACTCGAGGAGGCCCGGGTTGAGGCCCGGCGCGTGGATCGCGGCGACCGTCAAGGTTCGTGCGCGACCTGAGTGGTAGGGGGCGAGCACTACGACGGCATCGCGCCGCAGATCGACGCGCTCGAGCAACCGGCCGACGAGTCGGTCCGTGGCTCGAACCGCGCGCGTGTGCATCGCCGCTCGCTGGGAGGGCGCGGCAAGAGGTCGATAGTTGTCGGCGCGCGCGAGGTCTGAGCCTTCGACGAGCACGACCTGGCGGCGCGTGTCGAAATCGTTTGGGAACTGGGCGATGACCGCGTCAGGATCGAGACGCTGACCGAACGGCGCGTTGGGATCACGCATCAGGAGGTTCGCCACGGCACCGTCGACGCGGCCGCTCCGATCGAGAAGGCTCAGCGCGGCCTCGCGATGGAGGACCGGCGCGTCGGGACCTTGTTCGTCGGCGTTGGCGATGACTCGGCGTCCCAGGTGGGCATCCTCGAGGGCCTGGCCCAACTCGCCGAGCACTGCGCCGTATGAGAACGAATCGTTTTGTACATGCAGGCGGGGCCA
Source organism: Acidimicrobiia bacterium (assembly GCA_031363005.1). Taxonomy (GTDB): domain Bacteria; phylum Actinomycetota; class Acidimicrobiia; order IMCC26256; family JAENVU01; genus JAENVU01. The sequence continues at coordinate 1,111 of JANLTQ010000526.1, forward strand.
GCCGAGCGCGCCAATTCCGGACGAGAACCGCAGCCCGGTGCGGCGATGGAATACGGCCGCGGCATCGGATGCTTCGTAGCGCTCGTTCGGCGCGAGATTCGTTGCGCCGGCCTCGCCGTCGCCGACGGCGCGCGTCCCGGCACCGAACGCGACGTAACCGGTCCCCGCATCGGTCTGTGAACGCACGGACCGCGTCGCGAGATTGGCGAGTGCGCTCGTGCGGAACAGGCGGTCGAGATTCGGGGTGTCACCGGGATGAAGGTCGCGCCATGCAGTCGCCGGCAGGGTGATGACGAGCACGCTGTGGGCTCGCCGAGAACCGTCGCCCGGCCCCGCTGCGTCGGCGGCCGTCGGGCCTACGGCGAGGGCGATGACAGCGAGAGTCGCGAGCGCGACGGCCCGAGCGCAAGACGTCATGAAGCGTCGATCATGCCATTTTCCGGAGCGTTTGATGCGGCGATCCGTCCCGGGCGAGCGATTTGGTGCTCGCAGATGGTGGGGCGCGCAGGACGGGCCCCAATAGGATCGGCGGTCCGGTGACTCAGGACCTCGCACTCTCTGATCCGATCGCGCCCAATCAGGGTCCGAGATCGGCCCGCCGCTGGCCCCTCGTCGTGACCGTGCTCTTGCTCACGGTGACCCTGCGGCTGCCGGCGTTCTTCGTCGACGTCTTCAACTCTGACGAGACCTTCCTCGCGACCCAGGCCCAGGTGATTCGCGAGGGTGGGTCCCTCTACGAGAACGCCACGGATCGCAAGCCGCCGCTCGTTCCGTATCTCTACGCCGCGACCTTTGCGATCGTCGGAAGTACGGCGCTCTGGTCGATCCGAGTGGTGGCCATGCTCGCCGTGGCGCTGACGGCCTTATTGCTCGCAGCCGAAGCACGGCGGCGATGGGGCGAACTCGCCGGATGGGTCGCGGCGCTGCTGTTCGTGTGCGCATCGGTTGCGTTTGCGCCCCAGGACGGTCAGGCCGCGAACTTCGAGGTCTTCATGATTCCGGCGATGACCGCCGCGGTGATCCTGGCGGCGCGGGATCGCCCGTACGGCGCCGGCTTCGCGGTGGCCTTGGCCACGCTTGCGAAACAGACCGGCGCGGCGACGCTGCTGCCGGTCGGCTACTTGCTGTGGCGCTACCGCGGTCGGCGCGGGGTCCAGCAAGGACTTCTCGCGTGTGCGATTCCACTCGCGGTCGTGGCGGTGATGGTCGGTCCTGGCGACTTGTTGTTCTGGGCAGTGGCGGGGAACGGCTCGTACTTCGGCCTCGGCAGCGCGACCGGCTACGTCGCGGGGTTGTTCGCGGTGATGACGTTTGCGTTCGTCGCGTGCAACCTGCCGATTCTCTGGACGATCCCGGGCGCGTGGCGTCATCGTGAGCGCGGCACCGATACGGACCTGTGGTTGTGGCTGCTGTCCGCCGCCCTGTCGGTGGCGGTCGGTCTGCGATTCTTCGGCCACTACTACCTACAGCTCCTCCCGCCGCTGTGTCTTCTGAGCGCCGGTGCACTGGTTCGGCTGCGTCCGGCGCTGCTGAAGGCGACGGTGGCGGTCGCAACGGCAACCGCGATGGGTTTCACCTTGGTCGGGTTTGCGTTGCGTCCGTGGGGTGACGAGCCGAAGTACCAGGGGGTCAGCGCGTACCTCAAGTCACGAGTTCGCCCCCGTGATTCGGTGTTCGTGTGGGGCCACCTTCCGGAGATCTACTGGGCGTCCGGTGCCCGCCCGGCCACGCGCTTCCTGTCGAGCGGTTTCTACCTCGGCGACTGGGGTGGGAGGCCGCCGGGGAACCGCACTGCGGACGTGCCGACCCCCGGCGCGCGTCTGATGCTGATGAGCGACCTGCGAGTTCGGCCACCGCGCTTCATCCTCGACACCACGCCCGCGTCGATTCGGGGTTCACAGTTCCATCCGATGAGCTCGATGGCACCCTTCGACAAGTTCGTGAAACACGGCTACCGCTACGTCCGGACCATCGACGGGATCGCGGTCTACGAACGTCGGGTATCCGCCCGGGTCGCGGCGTCGGCCATTCCTCCGAGTGTCGTGCCCGCGGGCTGACGTGACGACTCACTCGCTCGCGCCAGCCGGCGCGTGAGCACGCGCTGGGGATCCGAGCGCCGATCGTCGGGTGACGAGTACGACGCGCGTTGGGAACGGCTTGCGGCTTCGGGCGAGGACCCTCACGGTGAGGCGAGCTTCGTCGTGGCCTTCGCTCCGGCCACCGTGCTCGACGCCGGGTGCGGGACGGGTCGGGTCGCCATCGAGTTGGCGCGGCGGGGGATCGAGACGGTGGGCGTCGATCTCGATGCCGGATTCATCGAGCGGGCGCGACTGAAAGCGCCAGACCTCGAGTGGCACTGCGCCGATCTCGCCTCGGTCGAGCTCGGCCGCCGGTTCGACCTCGTTGTCGCGGCCGGGAACGTCATGATTTTTCTTGCGCCCGGAAGTGAGGCGGCGGTGCTGGCGAACTTCGCGCGGCATCTCGGTCCGGACGGTCACCTCGTCACCGGCTTCCAAATCCAGGAGGATGGGGTGGACCTTGACGAGTTCGATCTTCTCGCCGCCGGCGCCGGATTGTCGCTCGGCGCGCGATACGCGACGTGGGACATGGTTCCGTATGAAGGCGGCGCGTACGCCGTTTCGGTGTACGGCTGACTGCAGCGACCTGAGCCGTGCTACCGGGCTTGTTCAGCTCCGACGGTGGTGTCGTCGCCGTGGCCGGTGTGGACGACGGTGTCGGGTGGGAGGGTGAAGAGGCGGGTGCGGATGGACTCGACGATGGTGTCGTAGTTCGAGAATGAACGTCCGGTTGCACCGGGTCCGCCGTTGAAGAGGGTGTCGCCGGAGAACACCAAACCATCGGCCGCGTCGTAGAGGCTCACGCCACCGGGCGAGTGGCCCGGCGTGTGCATCGCGATGAGTTCGACGCCTCCGGCGGTGAACGAATCACCGTCGGCGATGAACGAGTCTGGTGGGCGGGTCGGGTTCACGACGTCCCACAGCATTCGATCGTCGGCGTGGATCGCGATCGGAGCACCAACCGAATCCGCAAGCTCGACCGCGACGTTGATGTGGTCGTTGTGCCCGTGCGTGCACACCACGGCGACAACCCGCCGACCGTCCACTCCGGCCACGATCGGCGCGGCTTCGTGCGCGGCGTCGATGACGAGACATTCGGTGTCATCGCCGATGATCCAAATGTTGTTGTCGACGTCGAAGTCTTCGCCGTCGATCGAGAACGTCCCGCGCGTCACAACGCGATCGAGCCTCACAGCACCACGACCGATCGCAACACTTCGCCGCGTTCCATCTTGAGGAATGCCTCCTCGACCGCGTCGAGGGCGATGGTTTCGCTCACGAAGTCGTCGAGGGGGAGGCGGCCCTGGAGGTAGAGGTCCACGAGCATGGGGAAGTCTCGGCTCGGCAGGCAGTCGCCGTACCAACTGGGCTTGAGCGCGCCGCCGCGCCCGAAGAACTCGATCATCGGGAGTTCGATCGTCATCGATGGGTCGGGGACACCGACCTGCACCAGGGTGCCGGCGAGGTCGCGTGCGAAGAACGCCTGCCGCATGACCGCCGGGTTCCCGACCGCCTCGATGCACACGTCGGCGCCGTTGCCGTCGGTCAGGGCCCGCACGGCCTCGACCGCATCTTCGCGACTCGCGTCGACGGTGTGGGTGGCGCCGAAGTTACGGGCCCATTCCAACTTCGTGGCATCGAGATCCACCGCGATGATCTTGGCGGCACCGGCGAGCCGTGCCCCCACGATTGCGGCGTCGCCGACACCGCCACAGCCGAAGACCGCAACGGAATCACCTTTCTCCACGTTGCCGGTGAACAGGGCGGCGCCGAGCCCGGCCATGACTCCGCATCCGAGCAACCCGACTGCCGCGGGGCTGGCACTCGCGTCGACCTTCGTGGCCTTCCCGGCGGCGACCAGAGTCTTCTCCGCGAACGCGCCGATACCGAGGGCGGGGGTGAGCACGGTGCCATCCGCAAGCGTCATCTTCTGCGTGGCGTTGTGGGTCGAGAAGCAGTACTGGGGACGGCCGCGTCGACACGACCGGCATTCGCCACACACCGCCCGCCAGTTCAGCACCACGAAGTCGCCCGGGGCCACGCTGGTCACGTCCGGGCCGACGGCCTCCACGATCCCCGCGGCTTCGTGGCCGAG
>JANLTQ010000548.1:0-2186 GCA_031363005.1 Acidimicrobiia bacterium
TGCTCACCGCGTCCGGCGCGCGCCCGAGGAGCGATGCCGTCGCCGGGCTCGCATACGTGACCGTCTGATCCGTACGGATGACCAGTGTGGTGTCCGACGAGTGTTGGACCAATGACCGGAACCGGTCCTCACTCGCCCGCATTGCCACTTCGGCTTCTTCCTTCTGCTCGGCAGCCGCGCCAGCCATGCGAATCACGAACACCAGGACGAACGCGCCCATGAGACCGAGAGCTTGGGCCTGTTGATACGGCAGCAAGGACGGCATCCATCCCCACCAGATCATCAGCTGACCACTCAGGACCCCGGCGAGGCTCCACCCCATCGTCGTTCGCCAGGTGCGTGATCCATCGTGCGCGATGTTCTCGAGCGCGACGAAGACGAACGCTCCGATCAGGACTGGACCCCATCCCGATAGATAGACGACGACGGTGACGGCTGCCGCGTGACAGGCCACCCGCAGGTGGAGGCGAGCGTCGCTGGGGTCACGGCGATACAGAGCGTCCGCGGTAGCGCTGACGAGCGGGATCGCGACGAACACTGCGAGCCACAGCAGGACTGGCTCGCTCGCAACGAGGTGGTACCGGCGCATGATCAGAATCACAACCAACGCCGCCGGGCCCATCAAATAGCCGAGCAGATGCGGGTTGAGCCGTCGCGCGGCACCTCGCTGCTCGGCCCTCGCGCGCTCCTCGGTCAGCGACGGAGCTGCGGAGTCGGTTGTGGGCGGCGTGGACATCGCTGGCGTACTTCCGACGCTGGGTGGTTTGGTCGTCACGTTCACTTCGACGTCAGCATCGTGGGGCTTGAGCTGGCATCACCGGACTGCGGGGCACGTCCGGGCGGCGAATATTCCCGAAGCCGGACATATAGCTTCAGCCTCACCATTCGCAACATGAGAAACTTCGGCCACTCTGGCGCTCAGAAACCACAGCTGTTACCTTCGCCAACCGGCCCACCACATCGAACGAGCACGCTCGCCCGGGCCGGCGGTGCCGTTCCTTTCCAGGCAGAGAAGGTGTTGGTCATGGGGCTTCGTCACCGCCTCGAACGAGTCCGGCGTAGGAAATGGTCCGTCGCGGTGTGCTGGCTGCTGGTGAGCGCCCTCGTCGTCACCTTCCTCGCGGTCAGGCCCTCGAGTGCGTCGGCCCGAGCCGACGTGTTGGTGCGTCCCGGCGTCTCCCAAGGACCAGCCACGCAGCCCGGGTCCCGCGAGTCGGCCACCGCGGTGGTCGACGCAGTGACGAGCCGCGCCGTTGTCGATGAAGCAGTCGCGCGCGTTCCCGGGGCCTCCCGGTCCGAACTGCTGTCCTCCGTTGTGGTTCGTCGGCTCGGGACCAGCGATCGGATCCAGATCACCGCCACGAGTCGCCACCGAGCCCGCGCTGCGCACCTCGCCAACAGCCTGGCGCGTGCGTTCGTGGAGTCCAGGCGAGCCATTGCCGCCAACACCCAGGTGCGGGCCATCGCTCTGGTCGACGCACAACTCGCACAGTTGCAAACACGGCTCGACGAACTCGATAGTGAGACGAGCGGAAGGTCCTCGTCAACGGGCAGTGCCGCCCGCCTCGCCGCCGCGACGACGCAGTTCCAATCGCTCGAGGAGCGCCGCCGCGAGCTCTTGGGCAACCAGACGCCGCGCAACGGAACGGTTGAGCTCGCAGCGGTGGCATCGGGCGCGCAGAGCGCCTGGGACATGAGCCCGCTCGAGGTTGCCGCGCTCGGGTTCGCGCTGTTTCTCGGGCTCGCGGTGATCGCGGTGGCACTGCGGGAAACCGCCGACGAACGAGTGCGCTCATCTCAAGAGATCGGGCGCATCGCCGGACTCCCCGTGCTCGCCGAACTGCCACGAGATCAGAAGTCTCGCAAGGACCGGTCCTATCTCGCGGTGGCGTCCAGCCCCCGATCGCCGCTCAGCGAGGCCGCCCGCGGTCTCCGGTCCAGCATCGAACTCCGAGATACCGACTTCCGGCACTCCACAATCCTGATCACCAGTGCCACCGCCGGCGAAGGCAAGTCGTTGGTGAGCGCGAACCTCGCCGCGGCGTACGCCGTGGCCGGATATCGAACCGTGTTGATCGACGCGGACCTCCGCACTCCCCGCCTGTCGACGATGTTCGGGACCTACCCGGCGCGGTTGATCAGCTCCCACCAGGCCGTCCACGGTTTGTCGAGCTTGGTCAGCGCGA
>JANLTQ010000557.1:0-8382 GCA_031363005.1 Acidimicrobiia bacterium
CACGAAGTTCGCCGAGTACCTGATCGAGCTGATCCTCACGGGCGGGCGAGTCGGTGTACACGAGCTGCTCGATCTCGGCGTAGCGCTTCGGGTGAAGAACCGCGAAGGAAAGATCCTCGAGCTGCCACTTGACGTCACCGATGCCCATGCGGTGAGCCAGCGGCGCGTAGATGTCCAGGGTCTCGTGCGCAATACGCAACTGCTTGGCTTCCGGCAGCGACGCAATGGTGCGCATGTTGTGCAACCGGTCCGCGAGCTTGATCAGCAGGACGCGGATGTCCTTCGCCATCGCGACGAGCATCTTGCGCATGGTGGCGGCCTGTTGCGCTTCGCGCGTTGTGAACTGGAGCCGCTCGATCTTGGTGACACCGTCGACGATCGCCGCGACCTCGGCGCCGAAATCCGATTCGACCATCTCCTTGGTGAAGTGCGTGTCCTCCACCGCGTCGTGGAGGAGGGCGGCCGCAACCGTCACGTCGTCGAGTCCGAGCTCGGCCAGGATCAGGGCCACCCCGAGCGGGTGAGTGATGTACGGCTCACCCGACCGGCGCACCTGCTCGGCGTGGGCGCGATGCGCGGCGATGTAGGCCCGTTCGATGAGCGCAGTATCGGACTTGCGATGTTGTTCGAGGTACGCAGTCAGCACCGGCGCGAGGGCGACATCAACCTGGTTGCGCCGCCACGGCAGCACCGACCGGCGCTCGGGCCGAATCTCAGGTCGGGGAAGCTCGGACAGTGTCACTGGCTATGTCCTCTTGGCCCTTCGGACCGGGCCGGACGGCCACGCTTCGTTGCGCAAACGGCTCAAATCGCGTGCCCTCACCACTTCGCTCTTGTTCGAGTCACTTGGGGACTCACATTCTCGCGCGAACGGAGGTGGGTATCGCTTACTTGCGCTTGCGGTTCTTTTGCTGGCGCGGGCGGGGTGCGATCACCACGGTGTCGGTCTTGGCCGCGGGTGCAGAGGGAGCCTTCCGACCCGACTTCTCCTGCGGCTCGTCGACGACGTCATCGTCGAGATCGGCAGCCGAGGCGCGAACGCCGCCGGCCATCGCCATCTCCCGACCGGCCCGCGAGGAGCTGCGCTCGGCCAGGGCGCGGTAGCGCGGTTCCCGTTCCTTCCACCACGCCAGGATCGGAGTGGCGACGAAGATCGACGAGTACGCGCCGATCAGCAGACCGATGAACAGGGCGAGTCCGAACTCCCTGAGCGCAAGTGCACCCTCGAGCCCGACCCCGACCACCAAGAGCGACGCCACCGGCAGAAGCGCAACGAAGGACGTGTTCAACGATCGCATCAACACTTCGTTGAGCGAGCGGTTCGCCATCGCGGTGTACGTCAGACCCTTGACCGTCGTCAGCTGCGGCGTGTTCTCCTTGATCTTGTCGAACACCACGACGGTGTCGTACAGCGAGAACCCGAGAATGGTCAGGAACGCGATCACCGTCGCGGGCGTGACCTCGATTCCGGTCACCGCGTAGACGCCGACGGTGATCGCGATGTCGTGAACCACCGCCAGGATCGCGGCGGCCGCCATCTTGGCCTCGAACCGCAACGACAGGTACAGCGCGACGGCGACAAAGAATAGGCCGAGCGCTTCGAGTGCCTGTCGGCTCACCCGGTTGCCCCAGCTCGGGCCGACCTCGGACACCGAGACCGACCGGACCTCGACCCCGGCGTACTTGGCCAAGGCCTCGGTCACTTTGTTCTCGGTCGCCACCGAAACCGTCGACGCCTCGATGCGCAGCCCGGTGCCCCCAAGCACGACGATCTTGGGATCTCTCACGTTGAGCGAGTCGAGCAGGCTGCGAACGTCGCCGGTCGAGACCGCTGTGCCACCCTTCGCCGTGAGCTGCCACGAAGTACCGCCGGTGAAGTCCAGACCCAGGTTCAGCCCGTCCCGCAGGACGAAACCTGCCAGCGACACAACGATGAGCACCACTGAGATCAGCGCCCAGCGCCAGCGCCGATGCAGGAAATCGAAGTCGGTGGTCTCGTGGTAGAGATCCTTCAGTGTGTGGCGGGATCCGTCGGGCCTCATACCGTCGCCTCCGGGGTGTCGAGACCGGCCGCGATACCGATGCGCTTCGTCCCGACGAGTGCGCGGCTCCGGGCGAGCTGTTGCACGAGTGGATGCATGAAGCAGTACGCCACGATCAGGTCGAGGACGGTCGAGATCCCGAGCAGGAACGCAAACTGCGCCACCGATCCGATCGCCCGCCAATAGAGGATCCCGGCGGCGATGAGCGACACGAGATCCGCGGCGAGAATCGTCTTGAACGATCGGGCGAAACCGCGGTCGACCGAGCTACGCACCGTACGCCCGGTCCGCACTTCGTCCTTCAGCCGCTCGAAATACACAACGTACGAGTCGACGGTGATACCGACCGAGACGATCAAACCCACCACTCCGGCGAGGGTGAGCGTGAGGCCGATACTGGCGCCGAGATAGGTGATGAGTGTGTAGACCGCCATCCCCGACAGCACCAGACCGGCAACCACGACGAGCCCGAGCAGACGGTAGAAGGCCACCATGTAGAGCGCGACCAGCGCCAGCCCGATCGCGCCTGCCAGGAGCCCCGCATCGAGTTGATCACGGCCGAGCGTCGGGGAGATGCTCGTGGTGGTCAGCGGCTTGAGCTGGACCGGGAGCGAGCCGAACTTCAACACTGTTGCCAGGTCCTCGGCCTCGGTCTGGGTGAAGTCCCCGCTGATCTGAACGCTGCCGGTGAAGCTCGCAGCGCGGAACGTCGGGGCCGACTGCACCACACCGTCGAGGACGATGGCAACCGCGCCCTGCCTGGGAAACAGTTCAGCAGCGAGCGCGTTGAACTTTGCGCTGCCGGCGGAGTTGAACGTGATGTCGACGACCCAGCCGTCACTTCCACCGAGGAAGCGCGCGTCGGCACCGGTCACGAGTTTGCCGGTGAACGTCGTCGGGCCGAGTTGGTATCGGGGACCCTTCGGATCGCGTCCCGGCAGGATCACCGTTGCGCCCCGCTTGTCTTGCGCCGCGGGGGTGTTCGGGGGATTGGTGACCGCCGATGCCGGCGCGGTGGTCGCCGTCGTGACGGGGGCCGCGGTCGCCGGCGCAGTGGCGGCGGTCGTCGGGGGTGTCGTGGTGGTGGTGTCCGGTGCCCGGCGGACGCCGATGGCCTTGCCGGGTTTCGCCGCGGTCGCGGGCGGCGTCGTCGTGCTCGACCCGGCGGCGCTACTCGGTGTCGTCGAGCTCGTCGGAGTCGTCGCAGCCGAACTCGAGGTGGTGGTCGTCGGCTTCAAGGTCGCGCCGAGCGGCGGTATGTCAGGAGTGAGCACAGGCCGGAACCGGAGTTCGGCGGTCTTGCCGACGATGCGACGGGCCTTGTCCCGGTCCTTCACTCCCGGAAGGTCCACGACGATCTGGTTGCCGTCGCGCTTGACCTCGGTCTCGGCGACGCCGAGGCCGTTGACCCGGTTCCGGATGATGTCCACGGCCTTGTCGAGCACTGCGGTCCCGCGATTCTTGCCCACCGGTTGGAGTCGGACCTCGATCCCGCCTTGCAGGTCGAGTCCGAGCACCGGCGAACTCCCGCCGACAACGGTCGCCAAGAAGGTGCCCAGGATGAGCACCACGGTGGCGATGAGATACCAAAAGTTGCGGCGCACTAGTCCTCCGTCGCCGAGTCGTCAGGAGGTCCGTCGTGCGAACCCCCGGGTGCGACTTCATCGCCACGACGGCGGGCGATCGCCTCGCGGGCGAGCGTCAACACCACGCCCTCGGCTACTTCGATCTGCAACACGTCATCCTCGATCTCGCGCACTGTGCCGTAGATACCGCCTGCGGTGATCACTTCGTCCCCGACCTCGACTGCGGCAATCAGATTCCGTCGAGCCACCATCTGGCGCCGCTGCGGACGCACGATCAGGAAGAAAAAGATGATCGCGAGCAGCGCGAGGTAGACGAGAAAGACTTCCATGCCGGGTGGGCAAACTAGCGGGCGCGGGCCCCGGATACAGGTTCATCTCCTGAACATGAGGCCGCGAGCGGCCAGAGATGCACCGATCCGCTCGACGGCGAACCACGACGGCGAGACTCAGGACGGGTCGAACAAGCTTGCGAGACCGGCCGGGGTGCTGAGACCGAGATGCGCAAACGCCGCGGCGGTCGCCACCCGGCCACGCGGAGTTCGCTGGAGAAAACCCTGCTTCAGGAGGAACGGTTCGTAGACGTCCTCAACCGTGTCGGGCTCCTCGTTGACCGAAACCGCCAGGGTGCCCAATCCCACCGGATTCCCGGCGAAGATCACACAGAGTGCGTGGAGCACGGCCCGGTCGGTGCGATCCAGACCGCGCTCGTCGACTTCGAACACCTCGAGCGCAGCACGGGCGGTCGCGCCGGTGACGTTCCCGTCCGACCGGACCTCCGCGTAGTCCCGGACGCGCTTCAGGAGCCGGTTCGCGATGCGCGGCGTACCCCGGGCGCGGCGGGCCAACTCGCCGGCGCCGTCGCTGTCGATCTCGACGCCAAGAATGCGAGCGGCGCGGGTCACGATCGTGTGCAGGTCCTCGGGTTCGTAGTACTCGAGCCGCGCGACGAATCCGAACCGGTCCCGCAATGGACCGGTGATAAGTCCGGCTCGGGTGGTTGCGCCCACGAGCGTGAAACGGGGAAGGTCGAGGCGGATCGATCGCGCCGACGGTCCTCGGCCGATCACGATGTCGAGCTGGAAGTCCTCCATCGCGGGATACAAGACTTCTTCGACCGCGCGAGGGAGCCGATGGATCTCGTCGACGAACAGCACGTCGCCGTCTTCGAGGTTGGTCAAGATCGCGGCCAGGTCCCCGGCCCGTTCCAACGCGGGACCGCTCGTCACGCGGAGATGCGCATCCATCTCGGCCGCCACGATCGCGGCCAATGAGGTTTTCCCGGTGCCGGGCGGCCCGGCGAACAGCAGGTGGTCCACCGCCTGCCCACGCTGACGCGCGGCTTGCAAGACGATCTCGAGATGTTCGGTGAGCCGCGGTTGACCAACGAACTCTTCGAGTCGACGCGGACGCAGCGACGTCTCCTCGGCCACCTCGACCGGATCCGCGTTCGGGTGCAGCAGTTCTTCCCTCATCTCGACGCCAGTTGTTTGAGGGCGGTGCGCAGGAGGTCTTCGACGGCGCCGTCGGCAGGAAGGTCTGCGAGCACCGAGCGGACTTCGTCGGGTGCGTATCCGAGTTCGGTGAGTGCGGCCCGGACCTCGGCCCGGACGGGCGGGGTACCACTCGAATCGTCGCGCAGATCGAGATCGGGCAGATCGAGTCGAGCCTTCAACTCGATCATCAGCTTCTGGGCGGTGCGCTTCCCCACTCCCGAGACGAGACACAGCGCGTCGACGTCGTCTTCTGCGACTGCGCGCCGCAGGGCGGACGGTGGATGCACGGACAGGATCGCGAGCGCGAGTTTCGGGCCCACACCGTTCGCCAGGATCAAGATCTCGAAGGTGTCCCGCTCTTCTCGGGTCGGGAACCCGAACAGCGTCATCGCGTCCTCCCGTACGTGCAGATGCGTCATGAGAAACGCGGCGCCGCCCGGAGGTAACTGGGCCAACGCGCTGATGGGAACGAGACAGCGGTATCCCACTCCCCCCACCTCCACCAACACTTCACCGGTCGGGCTCCGCTCGAGGACAGTGCCTCGCACCGAGCCGATCATCGGGCGTCTCGGGCAATGGCGGCGGCGACGGCGCGGTCGAGGCCCGTCGAGCCGGCGGCACCCACGGCCACCGGATCAGACGCCGTGCGATCCCGCAGCGGTCCCGCCCATTCATGACACAACGCCAACGCGAGCGCGTCGGCGGCGTCGGGCGGTTTGGGGACCTGTCCGAGATGGAGGAGGCGCGTCACCATCAGCTGCACCTGTTCTTTGTCCGCGGCTCCGTGACCGGCGACGGCGAGCTTGACCTCGTTCGGGCTGTACTGCTCCACCGGAACCCCGGCCCGCGCCGCCGCCACGAGTGCGAGTCCACTGGCCTGGCCGACCGAGATCGCAGTGCGCGCGTTGTTCTGGAAGAGCACCCGCTCGACGGCCATCGCCCGGGGTGCCAACTCCCGCACGATGTTTTCGATTTCGGTCGCGAGCTGAGCGAGGCGCTGCGGCAACGGATCGGCCGGCGACGTTCGGATCACGCCGTAGCTCACCGCGCGGATGTCCCCACCCTCGCGCCGGACTGCTCCGTACCCACAGCACGACACACCGGGGTCGATGCCCAAGACAGGCCCGCGAGAATCGAACACGAGTTCGTACCCTAGGCGCGAGTGCCGCTCACCGCGCGGACCAGCGCCGTCTGATCAACCAAATCAGCAGGCTCAGTCCGAAACCGATACCGGCGATCGGGGCAATCCGCTTCATGACGGACCCTCCACCCATCTCCAACAAATCGACGGGCACCGGCTCGGGCTGGTTGATCGTGCGGACCGTGGACGACTCGCCGTGACCTTTCCCGTTCGTCGTCGGTGCCCCAGCCAGCGCGGGATCGTTCGCGGCGGCGGTCTGCTCCGCCACCGTCGCCACCGGTGTGGATTCGGCGGATCGTGTCGATCCGCCAGTCGAGGAGGCGCCAGTTTCGGCGCCGTCGGCTGCGGCCGCGGCGACGAGATCCACGACCGGATCGGTCAGCACATCCCGTTCGAGGTTGGCCACGAACTGAGCCAGCAGCTTCGCCGACACGTCGGCCATCACTCCCCGTCCGAACTGCGCGACCTTGCCGGTCACCGAGAGGTCGGTCGAGACCGTGACCTCGGTGCCCGAACCGTCGGGCCGGAGCGTCATCGTGATCGTTGCGCTGGCGTTGCCCTGACCGCGTGTGTCGCGGCCGGAGCCGACGATCACTGCGGTGTGGGTGTCGTCGTCACGAGACTCGAAGTGCGCGGCACCCTTGTACTGCGCAGTAATCGGCCCGACCTTCACCTTCACCACGCCGCGGTACTCCTCCCCGGCGATCTCCTGCAGCTGCGCGCCGGGCAGGCACGGCGCGATGCGCTCGATGTCGAGCAACACCCGCCAGGTGTCCTCGACCGGAAGATCGACTCGGAACGTGTCTTCGATCTTCTCCACTACTGCTCCATCTCGTGTTGGTCCAGTTCTCGTTGCAGACGCGCCAAGTCGGCCAGGGTATCGACATCGTCGGGTCGCCCGGTTCCGTCACACGCCACGTCGACCACCGGAACTCGTTCCATCAAGGCCCGCGCCCCGGTGTCACCACGGAGCTTCAGGGCTTCGGGCCAGAGACTCCGACCGATGAGCACCGGGTTCTGGCGCTCACCGCCGTAGGTCGCAACCACCAACTCGGCGCCCTCGGCGTGAGCACCCACCAGCCGACGGTAGGCATCCGGCCCCACCTGCGGCTGGTCACCGAGCCCCACGCACACCGCGCCGACCTGGCGCCACCCCTCCAACGCCCGGATCAGAGCTCGCAGACTGTGGGCGATGCCGAGGCGAGCGGCGGGTGCCGTCACGACATCCACGCCCGCCGGCAAAACCCGTTCGATAGCGCCGAAGCCCGGAGCCACGACGGTGACGACGGGCCGGAGCCCGGACGCGAGCGCGCCGTCCACCGCGCGCCGCACGATCGGGACACCGCCGAGCTCGGCGAGGACCTTCCCACCGCCGAAACGGGTTCCCCGCCCGGCGGCCAAGATGCCCACCGCCACCGCACCGCGTGGGCGGGGTACCGACTCGGCGTTCAGACCATCGCCTCGAGCGCGCGCCGGGTCAGCACCCGCGCCAGATGACGCCGGTACTCGGCGCTGGCGTTGATGTCCGCCGACGGCTCGGTGCCCTCGGCGGCCGCGCCCGCGGCGTCCGTCGCCGATGCACCCTCGGCCAGTGCCGTCTCCACACCACGCGCCCGTAGCGGGGTCGGTCCCATGTTCACCAGACCGACTCGGGTCGAGCCGCCGACGCGAACGGCCACCGATCCGACGATGGCCCAGTCCTGGGCCCGTCGGTTGAACTTTTGGTACGAGAAGCCGGCGGGGCCGGACTTCGGGACGCGGATCTCGGTCAGCAGTTCGTCGGGCGCGATCACGGTTTCGAAATAGCCGGTGAAGAAATCCGTCGCCGCAACGACCCGTTCCCCGCCGGTGCCGCGGACGACGAAGTCCGCGTCCTGGGCGAGGAGGAGCGCGGGAAGGTCACTCGCCGAGTCGCCGTGCGCAACCGATCCGCCGATCGTGCCGCGATGGCGAACCTGGTTGTCGCCGACTTCGGCCGCGACCGCGCGCACGACACCGCACTCGGCGGCAAGGAGGTCGTTCGTCTCGAGGTCTCGGTGGCGGGTGAGCGCGCCGATGGCCACATGGTGGCCGCCGTCGCGGATGTACCGGAGATCATCGAGCCGACCGGCGTCAACCAG
>JANLTQ010000559.1:0-8305 GCA_031363005.1 Acidimicrobiia bacterium
CTCGGCCTTAAGCCGCGCGCCCGGTTCCACTCGTTCGCCGTCGCGGGCACGGACCCCGTCACCATGCTCAAGGGCCCGATCCCGGTCACCAAGAAGATCCTCGAGAAGAGCGGTCTCAGCATCGACGACATCGACGTCTTCGAAGTGAACGAGGCGTTCGCGTCGGTCGTACTGGCGTGGCAGAAGGAGACCGGCGCCGATATGGCGAAGGTGAACGTCAACGGCGGCGCGATCGCGTTGGGCCACCCGCTCGGTGGCTCGGGCACGAAGCTCATGGCCACGTTGCTCAACGAACTCGAGCGCACCGGTGGTCGGTACGGCATGCAGGTGATGTGCGAAGGCGGCGGCATGGCCAACGCGACCATCATCGAGCGGATCGAATCCTGATGGCGCGGTTGGACTTGAAGGACGCGTCGGCGGTCGTCACCGGCGGCGCGTCGGGGATCGGTGAGGCCTCGGCCCGGGGGCTCGCAGCCCTCGGCGCCCGGGTCGTCATTGCGGACCTCAACGACGAGGGGGGCGCAGCGCTCGCCAAAGAGCTCGGCGGACTCTTCGTGCACTGTGACGTCTCGAGCGAAGAGGACGGCGCGGCCGCGGTGGCGGCGGCGTCGGAGATGGGACCGTTGCGGGCTTTGGTGAACTCGGCCGGACTCGGCAGCGCCGGGCGGACGGTGGACCGCAACAACGACCCGATGCCGCAATCGCAGTTCGAGTTCGTCATCAAGGTGAACCTGCTCGGCTCCTTCAACATGCTTCGGCTGTGCGCCGCGGCGATGGCGAAGACCGAGCCGGTGGATGCAGACGGTCAGCGCGGTGCAGTCGTGAACCTGGCGTCCGCAGCTGCGTTCGACGGCCAGATCGGTCAGGCCGCGTACTCGGCGTCGAAGGGTGGCATCGTCGGCATGACGCTGCCGATCGCCCGTGACCTCTCGGCCGTGGGGATCCGGGTCAACACGATTGCGCCGGGGCTCATCGACACGCCGATCTACGGCACCGGCGAAGCGTCGGAGGGATTCAAGAACCACCTCGGACAATCGGTGCTGTTCCCGAAGCGCCTCGGCTCGCCCGAGGAACTGGCGTCGATGGTGATGGAGTGCATCACCAACCCGTACATGAACGCGGAAGTCATCCGCGTCGACGGCGGCATTCGGATGCCTCCCAAGTGAGCGAGGCCGTACTCGTCGAGCAGCGCGGGCGCGTGCTGCTGATCACGCTGAACCGACCCGACGCGATGAACGCCATCAACGGCGACTTGGCGCGCGGGCTGTGGGACGCGGTCGAGCAACTGAACGGCGACGCCGGCCTCACCGCCGGGGTGCTCACCGGTGCCGGCCGCGGCTTCAGTGCGGGGATGGACCTCAAGGCGTTCGCACGCGGCGAGGACATCGGGCCGATGATGACGTTCGTCCAGAACGGCGCGGAGAAGCCGCTCATCGGCGCAATCGAAGGCTTCGCGCTCGCCGGTGGTCTCGAACTCGCGTTGAGCTGTGACCTGCTCGTTGCGGCACGTGGCGCGCGACTCGGGATTCCGGAGGTCGGGGTCGGGCTGTTCGCGGCGGGCGGTGGTCTGCTTCGGCTGCCGAGCCGAGTGGGGTACGGCAAGGCCATGGAGATGGCGATCACCGGCGATCCGATCACCGCGGAAGACGGATTCGAGTTTGGTCTGATCGCGCGGCTCGCGGACAAAGGCGGCGCGGTCGATGTCGCTATGGAGCTCGCAACCCGCGTCGCGCAGAACGCGCCGCTCGCGGTTGCTGCGTCCAAGCAACTCATCAAGGCCACGCTGGGCGCCACCGAGGCCGAGTTCTGGGCGATCCAGGGCGCGCACACCGGCACGGTGTTCACGTCGAACGACGCCAAGGAGGGCCCGAAGGCGTTCGCCGAAAAGCGGCCGCCGGAGTGGACGGGCACGTAGCGATCTCCGGGAAATACCGGTGCCGCGCCTGATGGGCCTAGCCTGACGGGACGCGGCGCTGGTGCTCGGTCGCTCGGGACTTCTTTGGGGGAGAGTCGTGATGGGTCGTCGTCGGTGGATTGTCCTGCTCGCCGTGCTCGCGGTGAGCGTGGCCGCATGTTCGTCGGACACGAAGCAGGCGGACTCGGCCAGTGGCGGTGGCGCGAAGAAGACCTCCACCAAGACCCACACCGACGGTATGACCGCGGCGGAGATGACGGCGATGGGTCACGACGACGCCACAGTCGACGATCGCGGCTTCTCGAAACTCGAGAACGGCATGGAGCACGGCAATGCGTTCCCGCTGGCGATCTCAAAGGCCGATCGCCCCGAGCTTGCTCGCCAACTGACGCTCGCCCGTGAGGTGGCACTGCAGTACCCGACGGTCGCCGATGCGGAGCAGGCCGGTCTCCGCCGGGCCGGTCCGTACGCCCCGGGCCTCGGCGCGCACTACATCAACTACGCGAACGCGGGCGGCGATGCCGACGGTGTGATGAGCGACGACGACATCCGCAGGCCGATCGCCTGGATCTACGACGGCACGCATCCGGACTCGCACGTCTCCGGGCTCTTCTATTCCCGGAGCATGCAGGACGGGATCGGACTCGCGGGACCGAACGACACGTGGCACGTCCACAACGACGTCTGCATTGTTCAGGGCGCGAACGGGATCGACACGCCGCTCGGCGCGGACCACTCGACGACCAAGGCCGAGTGTGACGCGATCAAGGGGAGCCTGCTGAAGCAGACCGGCTACCTCCTGCACGTCTGGGTCGTGCCTGGCTACGAGAGCCCGGAGGGTGTGTTCTCTCACCTCAGTTCCGCGGCCACGTGTGACGACGGCAGTTACAACATCATCCCGGCTGCGTCCATCGGCACCAAGACCACGGTCTGCGTCGACGGTACCGAGTAAACCCGAGTCATCCACCGCCGCGTTTGTCGCTTGCACCGCCTCTGAGCTGGCGCAGACGACAAGCGCGGGGGTGAGGTTCCGAGCCGTCAGCGTTCGGCCGCGCGCTATTAGGGTCCGGTGCATGCGATTGAACCGAGGCCCTTTCCGCGCGCTCGTGCTGCTGGTGCTGACCGTCGTAGCGGTCGGAGCCTGTTCGAGTTCGACCGCACCGAAGTCCGATGGCGCGTCGACGACGTCACGAGCCGCTGCGGGTACGCCCGCGAAGTTCGTCCGGCCCGGATGCACGACGGCCCGAGGGGCGGCGCCGAAGTCCGCAGCGGTAGATCCGGCCAAGCCGGCCGAGATGGACGTCACCTCGTTCGACGGCACGGTGATCCGCGCCCACTGGTTCCCGAACCCGTCGGCCACGAAGGCCACGGTGATGCCGACGGTGTTGAAAGGCCCGGGATGGAGCCAGCCCGGCGACGTGAACACCGCGTCGAAGGGCGACGGCATCTTCGGCGACCTCAACATCGCGAACCTCTGGGCCGAGGGCTACAACGTGCTCACGTGGGACCCGCGTGGGTTCGGCAAATCCGGTGGTGTCGTCTCCACCAACGACCCGGACCACGAGGGCAAGGACGCACAGGTGCTGGTTGACTGGGTCGCGACCCAGCCCGGTGTGCAACTCGACGCGCCCGGCGATCCCCGCATGGGAATGGTCGGCGGCTCCTACGGCGGTGACATCCAGATCGTGCTCGCGATCCAGGATTGCCGGGTGGACGCGATCGTCCCGACGATCGCGTGGCATTCGCTGTCGACGAGTCTCTACAAAGCGGACACCGTCAAGCAGGGATGGGGCGATCAGCTCTACGGATTCGCGAAGAACTTCAAACTTGACCCGCACATCACGAGCGCGTACGACAGCGGCCACGCGACCGGTGCGATCAGCGCTGAGGATGCGGCGTGGTTCAAGTCGCGCGGTCCTGGCGACGCGATCTCGCGCATCACGATCCCGACGCTGTTCATCGAGGGCACTGTCGACACGTTGTTTACCCTCGACGAAGCGGTCACGAACTACGAGGTCCTGAAGGCCAAGGGCGTGCCGACCGCGATGATCTGGTTCTGCGGCGGCCACGGCGTGTGCCTCACCCAGGCCGGTGACGAGACGTACAACGGCCGCGCCGCCATCGACTGGCTCGCGCACTACGTGAAGAACGACACCGCGGTGAAGCTCGGGCCGGGGTTTTCGACCGTGGACCAGAATGGCGACCGGTTCGTCTCCGGCTCCTATCCGCCGGCGCCCGGCGCGCCGGTGACGGCGAAGGGTTCCGGGTCGCTGGCACTTGCCGCGACGACGGTCGACGTTGCGAAGCCGGTACCGGGTGCTCCGGTCGCCGCGCTCGGGAGTGTCGCCAACTCGATCACGCCTGCACGCGCGACGAACGGGCTCGACGTCACTGTCGATTTCCCGAAGCCGGCCCTTGTGCTCGGCGCGCCGAAACTGACCGTCACCTATAAGGGCACGACCCCGCCGGGTGAGAAGCCGACGCGAGTCTTCGCCCAGATCGTCGACCCCGCCACCGGCTTGGTGCTCGGAAACCAGATCACGCCGTTGAAGGTCGAGCTCGACGGCGCGTCACACACGCTGACGGTGCCGCTCGAACTCGTGGCGTTCTCGGCGACCGCGGGCGCGAAGCTCACCCTGCAACTCGTCGCGTCGACGGTCGCGTACGCGCAGCCGCGCCTCGGCGGCAGTGTCGACTTCACCGCCATCAGCCTCGAACTTCCAACCACCACCGGACTCCGACTCGCCAAGTAGCGCGGAGACGCGAGACTGCTGCGGTGGAAATCCTGAGCAGCCGAACCATTGTCAGAGTGCGGAGCCTTGCCGCGAGCCGGCGGTTCTACGAGGACACGATCGGGCTGCAGATCTACCGCGAGTACGGCGCCGCCGGGGTGACGACTGGCGTCGTCTTCTTCCTCGGAGGCGGCTTCCTGGAGTTGACCGAGGGCGGGGTCGGACTCGCGCCCGGTGTCTGCCTCTGGCTCCAAGTCGCGGATGTAATGGCGGAGGAACAGCGACTCTCGAGCGCAGGCGTCACGATTCGCAAACCGGCGGAACGGATGCCGTGGGGGCTCATCGAGGGTTGGATCGAAGACCCCGACGGACTCGAACTGCGCCTGGTCGAGGTCCCGCCCGACCACCCGCTCCGCCGCCGCGTCGACTGACCACTCCGCGGCTCGTGCCGTCCCCTCCGACTTTCGTGCACTTTGTGGGGGCGGGCTCAATCGGTCGTTGCAACGAGTTCGGCGCAACGGCGGCGGTCGCTATGTGCTGATCCGTGACGGGTCGGCGGCGGCGAGCAGCTCGGCGCGGTCGGCCGGAAGGACGAACCCGGCGGCGATCGCCCGTTCGGCCGCGGCGCGGTACTCGGCCAAATACTTGGCACGGGACGGGTAGCGCGCGCTGAGCTGGTCCGCGGTCAACGGCTTCGTGGTACCGAAGAGGAGGCACGCGACGGAACCGCCGCCGGACTCTCCCGACAGCGTGTCCACCGGTACGTCGACGAGCGGCGTACGAATGCCCCCCTTCACGTTCCCGAACTCGTCCCGGACGTACGCGGTCCCGTTGATCTCGAGCCGCGGTGCACGAGGAGGCGCAACACCGTCGGCGACCCAGCGAATCAGGGAGTGGAGCGCAGCGGCGACGGCGAAGTGGCCAGGACCCGCGTTGATCGGTGCGGGACATCCGATCTGCTCGCCGATCGTGCCGACGAGATAGCGATCCGCGTGAGCGGTGCCGGCGACCTCCCAGATCCGGATTCGCGGGCCGTCCGGTTGCGACGCCGGTTGGTAGTTCAAGATGCCGAGCACGTCGGTCTCGGTCTCGAGCACGAGGATCGGCGCCGCCAGATCGGTGCGGAGCCGGGTGGGCGCCCCACCGATCGTGCCGGCGATGTCGATGCCGCGACCGGGCGAGCCGAGTGGCGCAGCCGCGCCGCCGCGGCTGTGGACCAAGAAGCCGTCGAACTCGCGCGTCAGCGGCTGCACGCCGTCGATATAGGTGGTGAGCGCGAACGCGGACTGCGATTCGCCGATGGCGAGCACATGCTTGGGTGAGAGTCCGCCGAGCGGATCCAACGTTTTCGGCGAGCGAAGCGCCCGCGCCGCCTGGGTGAAGATGTCGTACGAGAACGCGTCACCGGGATGATGGAGGTCGGCGTAGCGCGCCGGGTCGAGCACGCGCAGGCCCTTGCCGGCGCCCGCATCCGTGGCCACCTTGATGGGAACCGCGACCGCGCCGCCCTCGACCCCGATCGACTGTGCGGACACACCGACCCACGCGGTGCCGCTGCGCAGGATCTCGTCCTTGGCGTAGGAGTAGTCGGGTGATGCGTCGAGTCCGCCGCTCACGTTGAGCCACTCGACGACGACCGTGCCGTTGAAGTCCTTCGCCTTCGCCGGGCGCCGCACCACGATTCGCGTCCGGTACGGCGCGTTGGTCGTGATGTCGGCTCGGGGATCGTCGGCGGTTTCGATGAGCGTCCATTGACCGTCGGTGGGGAGCGGACCGGGCGACGAGTAGGACGTAGCGGTGCCCTCGACTGCGTATTCGGATTCGACCCAGCCCTTCGGGACCGAAGGTCCGGTGCTCGCGCTGGCGAGGTTGATGCCCTTCCCGCCGGTGATCTCGTTCGTGACGGCGGCGGCCGGACCCGGAACCGGCGCGTCGGCGGCGCTCGGTACCGACGATGGTTGCGTCGACGTCGAGGATGAAGATGCGACCGAGGACTTCGGGCTCGAACCGGACGAGCACGCCGCAAGTGCAAGGGCGAACACGGCCAGGGGCGGGACCACACGATGTCTCATCGGCGCAGTCTGGCTGGCAACGAGTCGGAGCGACAATGTGCCCGAATCGATTGGCGCGAGTCCTAAGGTCCGGCCCGTGAACACCGAGTGCGACCCGTTCCTCCGCGATCATCTCGACGATCCGTATCCCTTCTACGCGCGGCTGCGCGCCCGGCCGGAGGACTTCGTAGCAGTGCCGGGGCGGGGAGTGGTCCTCGCGGCCCGTCACGAGGTGGCCCGCATGGTGTTGCGTCATCACCACACCTATCTCTCCGGGTTGGGCGTGCAGTGGGTTCCCGTCGCGGAGGCGGGTCTGCGCGCGACGTTCATCGAGAACGACCCGCCCGCGCACACGCGGGTCAGGCGCGCGGTCCAGCGCTGGTGTACCCCGCGTGCCGTGGCGCAGTTGGACGACGTCGTCGGCGGCGTGGTCTCGGAACTCGTCGATCGGTTCGTCGAGACCGGCGGCGGCGACGTCATGGCCGAGATTGCCCGGCCGCTCCCGCTCCGCGTCATGGGTGCATGGCTCGGCGTCGACCTCCCCGACGCCGCGACCACCTGGGCCGACGCATCGTTTCGGATGGGCGCGCCCGATCCACCAGCCGACGCGTCGGAGCAGTTCGCCGGATTCCTCGAATGGGCGCTCGGCGAAGGGTTCGCGACCGTCCGTCCCGATGGCATGGCCGCGGCGATCCTCGCGGGTGGCGACCACGGTGGCTTGCACGACGATGAGGGGTTCGTTGCGCTGGCGTCGATCATCATCGCCGGGCTCGACACGACCGTGCACCTGATCGGGAACGGCATCGCGGCGCTCGCGTCGCACCGCGATCAGTTCGAATCCCTCGTGGACGACCCCGGTGGTCGGGCGGCCGGAACCGTGGAAGAAGTGTTGCGCTTCGATGCCCCGGTTCGCTTCTTCCTCCGGCGTACCGAGACCGGTCCCACGGTGGTGGTGCTCTACGGATCCGCCAACCGGGACGAGCGAGCCTTCGACGACCCCGACCGGTTTCTCATCGACCGTGACGCGTCCGAGCATCTTGCGTTCGGCTCGGGGATTCACCTGTGCCTCGGCGCGCCACTCGCTCGCCTCGAAGGGACCACGCTGTTTCGCACACTCGCCGAGCGGATCGCGAGCATCGAGCTCCTGCCCGGCGCGGCGCGCACCGATTCCGCGGCCATCCGCGGTTTTGCGACGCTGCCCGTTCGCGTCCAACCGCGCTGAGACCCCGAAGGGGATGGAAGCATTCGCGTAACCCATCCGGTGTCCTCGAAACGGGGTCAACTCCAGCGTGTGATCCACAGTGCGTGGGTCGCAACTGGGTTGCATGCTGCTCGTGAGTGATTGCAGGACTGGGCTTGACGGCAGACCGCGTGTCACTACAATGTGTAGACATGGACCGGAAGAACAAGACCTTGAACGTGCGGGTCAGCGACCGACAGCGCTCGGTCTACGAACGCGCCGCCGAACTCGAAGGGATTTCGGTGTCGGCCCTCGTGACCTCGGCCGCGGACGCACGCGCGGACGAGCTCCTCCATGCGCACGCATCGATGACCGTGCCCACTGACGTGTTCGATGACCTGCTCGCCGCACTGGACCAACCCGCAAC
>JANLTQ010000563.1:0-1729 GCA_031363005.1 Acidimicrobiia bacterium
CTCGGGATGGGTGAGCGCGACTTCACCGGTGGCCTTGATGGCTGCGACCGGTGAGCGCAACTCGTGGGACGCGTCGGAGACGAACTGGCGCTGACGTTTGGAGGCCGCTTCGAGTCGGTCGAGCATCTCGTTCATCGTCCGGGCGAGACGACCAACTTCGTCGCGAGAGCGCGGCTCGGAGACGCGCTGGTCGAGACTCGAATGGGTGATGGCCGTCACCTCGCCCCGGATGACCTCGACCGGTCTGAGGGCCCGTCCCGTTACCGTCCACGCCACGATGCCGATGAAGAGGATCAGTGCCGGGACGGTGAACCACAGTGTGACGGTGAGGGTGCGGACCGAGCTCGAGATGGCCCCGATGGTCCCCGCGGCGACGAGGTACCCGGGCGTCGTGTTGTTGATCTCGACCGGGATGAAGTTGAAGATGCGATCGCCGACGAACCACACGTGGTGCTCGCCAGCAATCGCCCCGGGAAACGGGTGGCCCGTCGGATCGACGACTTGGTCGTAGCCGGCCGCACGTTTGCCGACGAAGTTCGACCACAGACCTGATTCGAAGCCCGGCGAACCGTCCCGCACGCGGCCGGTCTCGTCGACGAGGACGATGACGAACCCGGCGGGGTTTGCGACTGGGAGCGGTTCGCCAGGCTGGCGCTGGAATCGGTTCAGGGCATCTTTGAGCGCCAAGGCGCTCTCGGTGCGGAGGTCTTCACGAAGCGACGTCCGCACCGCCCGCACGAGAAACCACGAGGACAGCAGCATGGCAACGGTGACCACGCCGATCGCCGCGAGCGTGACGCGCAGCCGAACGGTGCCCCAGGAAGTACTACGGGGTCGGCGCATCGCCGGCCCGATGATCGGGTTCCACATCCGCGACGAGTCGGTACCCCGCGCCCCGAACGGTGAGAATCGTCTGGAGGCCGAACGGGGCGTCGATCTTCTTTCGCAGGTAACCGATGTACACCTCGACGATGTTCGGGTCGCCGGAGAACTCGGGACCCCAGACCTCTTCGAGGAGCGCGGTCTTGGGTGCGATGGCGTCGGATCGGCGCATGAGGAGCTCGAGCAGCGTGTACTCACGCGCGGTGAGTTCGATCGGGGCGGTTCCTCGATGACATTCGCGCGATGCCGGATCGAGACTCAGGGTTCCGACCGTCAGCACCGAAGGCCGGGGCGTGGTGCCACGGCGCAGCAGGGCACGCAACCGAGCGACGAGCACGACGAACGAGAACGGTTTGCTCAAGAAGTCGTCGGCCCCGGTGTCGAGCGCCTCGGCTTCGTCGAGTTCGCCGTCCTTGGCGGTGAGCATCAGGATCGGGGTCCACACCCCTTCGGCCCGCAGGGTCCGACACACCTTGAACCCGTTCATACCGGGCAGGAGGATGTCGAGGATGATGGCGGCGTAGGCGGTCTCGCGCGCTCGCCACAGTCCGTCGTTCCCGTCGCTCACGATGTCGACGTCGAATCCTTCGGACTTCAACCCGGTCGCCAACGCTTCGGCGATGTTGGCTTCGTCTTCGACCACGAGGATGCGCACCCGGTGATGCTGCCACGACCGCGGCGCAGCGCTGGGCCAGAGCCTGAGAGTCGACCGAGCCGGCGTGGCGGACGAATGCGGGTATTCGGGCAGGTTCGGCCTCAGTCGGAGACATCGGCGTAGAGTGGGGAACCCATCTCGAAAGCCGGATATGACTGCAACGTTCGCCGAACTCGGCGTCTCGGCCCCTCT
>JANLTQ010000567.1:0-6821 GCA_031363005.1 Acidimicrobiia bacterium
CAGATCGATGAACGCGCCGTGGTCAACTTCGCCAAGATCTACAACAACCCGGCCGCCGTGTTCTACGGCAGCCAGCCGGGTCTCGTGAACCAACTCGTCTACACGTCGGGGAACACGTGGACCGGGAACGACCCCAACGTCAAGTTCGACAGCGACGACGAGCTCGTGTTCATGGCGCGGGACGCGGGCACGGCCGCTCCGACCGGTTCGCAACCGGTGGGGACGAAGCCGGGTACCGGAGTGCGGATCCAGGTTGCGGACCCCCTGGACCCGGCTGCGGAGGGATATGTGTATCTCTACCGCAAGGTGGTCGGGAGCGGTCTCGTTCAAGGCGCGCGCGTGAAGTACCTGACCTACCGGTTCAAGATTCTGAGCGGTGGTTACAAGACCACCTACAAGCTCACGAACGGTCCGAACCCCGAGGACTCGCTCGTAACCGCCGGGACCTACCGGCATCACTTCTCGGATCGGTGGGCGAGTGACGGTCTGTTCGTGACCGCGCCCGGCGCCAGCGGTGTCGACGTGCTCGACCGCCACAAAGCACTCTTCAGTCCCGGCTACTGCGGGAGAAGCGAAGACACCTTCGACATGCCGATCGCCGGGACCGTCGAAGGCGCATTCGTCACGAGTAAGGCCGGCCCGGTGCGCGTCATTCGGTCCTACGTCGGCGCGAACAGCGGACCGAACACGCAACGAACTCACATCTTCTACGACCGTCGCCAGGACATCGTCACCGACCTGCGCGTCCACACGATCGCCTCGATCATGGACTTCATGGACTACTCGCCGGCGGCCTCGGGGATGACCTACCGCAACGAGCTGAACCCCACCGGCGTCATCGTCGATGGCGTGCCCGAGACGCCGGTCGCCGGTGTGTCGTCGTGGGAACAAATCACCGGACCGCAGGGGACGATCAACCAGTCGTCGGTGCTCCAGACGAGTTGGACGCCCGCCAGCATCACGTCGTACTACCTCGATAGCTCCTCGCCTCCGGTCACCCAATGCACCGGTGACGCTTTCGCCTACGGCTCGAGCGGGTCCTTCATCAACAGCACCCTGCCGAACACCGATCCGGGCACCGGCGGCATAGACACCCTGCACGGGGTCCGGACGATGTACTTCGAGAGCCCCGGCGGGACTGCGGCCGACGCAGTCGCGCGCCGGAACCAGGTGGCGTCCCCGCTGACCACGACCGTGGTGCCCGCGCCGTAGTTCGGCCTGCCGTTCACCTGCCTGCCGTTCATTGTCCCCGCAGCCACTGCTGCGGTGGCGCGGGGACATCGAACTGAAGATTCCCGGCATCAATCCAGTGGTCGCACCCTCCGGTTAGGGTATTCGGATGGGTCGAACAAGCGTTCGCACGAAGACGGTCTACAGCTGCACCGAGTGTGGTGCGCAGGCACCGAAGTGGCTGGGGCGGTGCCAGGACTGTGGGGCGTGGTCGAGCCTGGTCGAGGAACGTCCGAGGTCGGCGGCCGGTCCCGAGTCGGGAGCGCCGGCGGTTGTGATGCCGCTGGTGGACGTTGATCCGATCACTGCGGTCGGCCGCTCGACGGGAGTCCCGGAACTCGATCGCGTCCTGGGTGGGGGCCTGGTGCAAGGGTCGGCCACGTTGCTCGGCGGCGAGCCCGGCATTGGCAAGAGCACGCTGTTGCTCCAGGCGCTCGGTCGGATGGCGGCCGCCGGCGCCAGCTGTCTGCTGGTCTGCGGTGAGGAGTCCAAGGAACAGGTGCGGTTGCGCGCCGAGCGGCTGCAGACGTTGGACCGGAATCTGCTGATCGTCACCGAGACGTCCTTACCCGCCGTCCTCGATCGCATCATCGAGACGCGTCCGGATGTCGTGGCAATCGACTCGATTCAGACGATGTTCGATCCGGAAGTCGGTGGCGCGCCCGGCTCGGTCGGGCAGGTGCGCGAGTGTGCGCATCGCCTCGTGCGCGCGGCGAAAGAACGGTCGATGGCCACGGTGCTCGTGGGTCACGTCACCAAGGACGGATCGCTCGCCGGGCCCCGCGCCCTCGAGCACGTGGTGGACACGGTGCTCGCGTTCGAGGGCGATCGTCATCACTCGCTCCGGATGTTGCACGCGCTCAAACACCGCTTCGGGACCACGAACGAACTCGGTGTGTTCGAGATGAACGAAACCGGGATGAGCGAGGTCGAAGACCCGTCGTCGTTGTTTCTTGCCGACCGTCGGCCGGGCCTCCCGGGGTCGGTTGTCACCGCCACCATGGAGGGCGTCCGCCCCCTGCTGGTGGAAGTCCAGGCGTTGGTCGCATCCACGTCGGCGCCGGCGGCCCGCCGATCGGCGCGCGGCCTGGACAGTGCGCGCTTGGACTTGATCCTCGCGGTGCTGCAATCGCGTGCGGGACGGCCGCTCGGAGGATCCGACGTGTACGCGAGTGTTGCGGGCGGCTTGAAGGTGCATGACCCCGGAGCCGACGTTGCGATCGCGCTCGCGGTCACGAGCGCGCTCACGGGCGAGTCACTCCCCGAAGGTCTGGTTGCGATCGGTGAACTCGGACTCGGCGGTGAACTCCGTCAGGCCGCCCAGACCGTCCGCCGACTCGAAGAAGCGGCGCGCCTCGGATTCCGCACCGCGATCGTGCCGGCTTCCACGCCGCACGTCGACGGCATCCGGCTCCAGCGCGCGGATCACATCGGCGTCGTGCTCGACGCGCTGCGTCTCGGATGACGTTGGTCCGTTCGTCGGATTTGTACGGTCCGATCCGGCGATTCGCCCTTCCGCATTCGCAGCTCCAGTCCGCTGTTTGGCCGGCCGATACCGAGACTCCAGCCCTGTCGTTGCGCGCCCGTCCGCTGGTATCCTGCGCATCGATTCCTCGGACACCTGGGCGGACTGGGACCGAACCCCGGCGTGCACTCTCAGAACCAAAGGATCACCACGTGCCCATAGCGTCTCGCTCGGAAGCAATGCTTTCTGCATTGCGGCTGGTCGCGCCCGGTCGTCCACTGCGGGAGGGGCTCGACCGGATTCTGCAGGCGAAGATGGGCGCCCTCATCGTCGTCGGCGACGGGCCGGAAGTGCTCTCGCTGTGCTCGGGTGGCTTCTTGCTCGATGCCGAGTTCACCCCGCAACGACTCTCGGAGTTGGCCAAGATGGACGGGGCGATGATCCTGTCGGCGGACTGCACGCGCATTGCGCGGGCCAACGTGCATCTCGTGCCGGACCCGAGCATCCAGACCAGCGAGACCGGAACTCGCCATCGGACGGCCGAACGGGTCGCCAAGCAGATCGAAGCGCCGGTGATCTCCATCTCGGAGGAGCTCTCGCTCGTCGCTGTGCATCGCCGTGGTCAGAAGCGCACTCTGGAACCGGTCGGGCGGGTGCTCACCCGGGCCGATCAAGCCCTCCAAATCCTCGAGCGCTACAAGGCGCGCCTGGATGCCGTGAGTGGTGCGCTCTCCGCGCTCGAGATCGAGGACCTCGTCACCGTGCGAGACGTGGCCACGGCGCTCCAACGCGCCGAGATGGTGCGGCGCATTGCCGAGGAGATCGAGGAGTACGTCATCGAACTCGGTGCCGAAGGCCGTCTGATCCTGCTCCAGCTCGAAGAGTTGATGGGCGGAGTAGAGGACGATCGCCGGCTGTTCGCGAAGGACTACTTCGTGGAGTCCGATGGCGCCGATGTGCATCTCGTGCTCGGGGTACTCGCCCAGCTCGACACCGAGACCTTGCTCGACGTGCGTGAGGTGGCCGAGGTGCTCGGGCTCCCGCGCGACACGGGCCTCGACACTGCAGTCCAGGCGCGTGGATACCGGCTCTTGCACCGCATTCCCCGGTTGCCCGAGATCGTCGCCGACAATGTGGTCGATCGGTTCGGGCTGTTGCACAAGATCCTGCGCGCGAGTGTCCCGGACCTCGTCGAGGTCGAGGGGGTCGGCGAAGCCCGGGCCCGATCGATCAAGGACGGTCTGGCGCGGCTCGCGGAGTCATCGATTCTCGAGCGGTACGTCTGACCCGATCGCCGCGCTGGTTTCGGGCTGAGTTCGGGACTGTGAAGCTCTGCGCTCACCGAGAACGCGGTGACGGTGGCGCTACGGTGCGCCGATGGCTCCAGTAACCGAAGGTCGACTCGAGGTCGAGACAGAATCCATCGTCATTCGCGGTGAAGACGGTGATCTCGTGCCCGCATTTCACGCACGGCCGAGCGGAATGCCCCGGCGCGGACTCGTTGTGCATCCCGACATCGGGGGGAATCGCCCGCTCTTCGATGATCTGTGTCGGCGGCTCGCCACGCACGGCGCGGCAGTGATCTGTCCGGAACCGTTTGCCCGGGCGCAGGCTTCGGGTGTCGATCTGAGCGACATCGATCGGCGCACGGCCTACGTCGCCAAGCTCGACGACGCCCAGCAGATCGGTGACCTCGAACGCGCGGCCGATTACGTCGTGGTCAATGACGACGTCAGCGATGTTGCGGTGCTCGGTTTCTGCATGGGCGGTATGTACGCGCTCAAGGCAGCGGCCACGGACCGCTTCGACCGGGCGGTGGCCTTCTACGGGATGATCACGGTGCCCGAGGGTTGGCGGCACGCCGAACTCGAGGAGCCGCTCACGCGCGCGGCGACGGTGTGCCCGACGCTCGCGATTTTCGGCTCCGCGGATCCGTATACGCCTGTCGCTGACATCGACGCGCTGCGCGCGGCCTGGAGTGGGCGTGACGATTGCGAAGTGGTGGTCTACGAGGACGCCGAGCACGGCTTCGTCCACGATCCGGATCGCCCTGCACATCGAGCGGCCGACGCCGCCGACGCCTGGACCCGAACCCTGGCCTTCCTCGGCCTCGACTAACCGCGACTTTTTGTCTGTGGGGTCGCGCTTTCGTCCATGCGCAGACAAGAAGTCGCGGAAATCGGCGGGTGGCGACGCAGTCGCACGAGCGGAAATCCGAAGGTGAGGGATGCGAGGCACGCGGGTTCAACAGTCCGCGACCCGAGCCGGGGCCCGAGCGGCCTGCGACGCAGTCGCAAGAGCGGAAATCCGAAGGTGAGGGATGCGAGGCACGCGGGTTCAACAGTCCGCGCTCCCGAACCGGGGCCCGAGCGGCCTGCGACGCAGTCGCAAGAGCGGGAGTCCAGTTACGGGTTGGCGCGGAGTTCTAACTGTTCGCGGTCGAGGATGCGGTAGCGGCTGCGGCCCGTCGATTGGATCCATCCGAGGCGGACGAACATCGCGATTGCTTTGTTGACTCGTTCGCGTGATGCGCCGACGAGCCCGGCAAGATCTTCTTGGGTCATCGGCAGCTGAAACTCAGCTGCGTCTTCAGCCAACTCGAGCAGCCGCTTCGCCGTGCGGGCGGGGACGTCGAGGAACACGGCGTCGGCCAAGGCTTCGTCGGTCGCCCGGATGCGCTGGGCGAGGAGCCGCACGATGGCCCAGAGGACTTCGGGCCGTACCTCGATAGCGGCACGGACGTCGTCGAACGCGATTTCGAGCAGGGTCGTGTCGATGAGGGCTCGGGCCTCGGCGGATCGTGGCCCACCGTCGAAGAGGCCCATCTCACCGAAGAGGCCGCCGTTCTCGAGGACGGCCACCATGGACTCGCGGCCATCGGTCGAGCGAGTGGAAATCGCAATCCGGCCGTCCGTGACCACGTACAGATCCGACGACTCGTCACCCTGGGAGAAGAGCAGCTCACCTTTGGCGAGACTGCGGTCCCGCGCCTGCGTGCGTAGATGCTCGACCATTGCTTCCGGGAGCGACGCGAAGAGCTCGGTTGAGTTGAGCAAACGGCGGTCGGACACAGGCTCACACTAACCACGGATCCTGGCTTCGGCGCCGACTCCGGTAGCATGACGCGCTTCTGCGTGTGCCCCTGTCCGAGGAGCTCTTCCCCCTATGCCGTTCAAAGTCGGTGACAAAGTCGTCTACCCCCACCACGGTGCGGCGACGATCGAGAAGCGGGAACGGCGTGAAGCCTTCGGCAAGAAGCAGGACTACCTGATCCTGCGGTTGGCCTACGGCGACCTGACGTTGATGGTCCCGGCCGAAGGTGCGGACGAGATCGGACTTCGAGACGTCATCAACGACGAGGAAGTCGAAGAAGTCTTCGCCGTGTTGCGCAAGCGCGAGGCGCGCATGCCGACGAACTGGTCCCGGCGGTTCAAGAACCACGTCGAGAAGCTGAAGAGTGGCGACATTTACCAAGTCGCCGAAGTCGTGCGGAACCTCACTATCCGGGAGAAGGACAAGGGTCTTTCCGCAGGTGAGAAGCGTATGTTGGCTCGCGCTCGCCAGATTCTGGTTTCCGAGCTGACGTTCGCGCTGAACGTCGACGAGGAAACCGCGGAAGACAAGCTCGATGAAGTCCTGGGTAAGGAACCGAACGTCGGTCGGCGCAGTTCCATCGACTTCGATGACGACGGTGCCCTGACGAAGCCGCCGCCTCCGTACACGCCGCCCAAACCACGCAAGGCGGCGGCGAAGCCCGCGGCGAAAGCGGTGGCGAAACCGGCGGCGAAAGCGATGGCGAAACCGGCGGCGAAGGTGGCCAAGGCCGAGCCTGCGAAAGCGACGAAAGCCGCGAAGGCGCCGGCCAAGAAGGCCGCAAAGGCAACGAAGGCGAAGTAGCTCCAGCGCCGCTGGGTCGATCCGACCAAGTGGGTCAAGGTGCACCGCACGGCGGCCGATCCAAGGATCGGAGGATCGCCGTGTTCGTCGAGATCGTGCGCTTGTTCACCGTGGTTCTCGCGACCGCGGTTGGCTTCATGTTGGGACGTGACTTCAGCGCGTCCCAAACGGTCGCCGGGTCCTTCGGGATGGTCGGGTGCCTCGCGGGATACCTGATCGGTGGTCTGCT
>JANLTQ010000611.1:0-3881 GCA_031363005.1 Acidimicrobiia bacterium
AGCAGATCCGCGCCGGACGCGTGGACGAGCTCGATCGCTTCGTCGACGTCGGCGCGCGGCGCATGCGCGCGCATCCGCGCGAACGTCTCGACGTGTGCGTCTCCGAGCGCGCGTTCCAACGCGCCGATCTGGCCGGTCTGCTCGGCCAAGGTGCGACCGGTAACGATCAGCACCCGGTGCGCACCGACTTCCTCGACGATTGCGGGGACGTCGGCGATTGCGCCCGGGCCGTGCACCACCCGATCGATGGCCGGGAATCGGTAGGTGCGGCTCACTGCCAGACCGCCAACCGCGCCTCGAGCTGGTCGTCGTCCTCCAACTCACGCCCGTACTGAGTCACAACGCCCGGCGACCGGCCGGTGGCGCCGGTCCGAGCGAACTGCACCCAGTCGTCCTGCATCTGGCTCGTCAACGCGTCGGCCCGCGCGGGTTCGGCGTCGGCACCGGTCCAGCGTTCCCAATCCAGCTGGTCCAGCGTGCCGAAGGTGAAGGGCAGATCGGCCGCGTGACACGCCCGCAGCGCCAGGCCGTCGGCCCGGGGCGACACCTCCCAGGTGAAGAGGTAGCGGTAGGTCTCGCCTCGATGCGCGTCGGCGACGGCCACCGCGGGCAGCAACATCTCGCGGTCGCTCATGATTGCGGCCCAGACGTCCATCGGGTCCTCACCGACGATGGCTTGGTACGCGCGTACGACCTCCGACCCGTTGTGTCCGAGGTAGCGATCGACGCGCGTGCGCATCTGCACATCGGCGAGCGTCGACTCCATCAGGAAGAGACGCATCTCGTCGCGCGTCGTCCCGATCATGAGGTCGACGTCCGCACCGACTCCGGCCGTGAGCGCCTCGACGGGTCGAGCCAGCAACAGGTCGTCGTCGACGCACGGATGGAACGGCATGCGCGCCATCTCCATCATCAGTGGCATCAAGGCCTGGCCTTGGGCTTCGATGATCCGTTGCCAGGGGACCGCACGAGGGTCGTCGCCGTCCAGTGCATCGCAGTACATCTCGGTGACGCGATCGACCTCGGCACGGGTGCGCGTGTAGTCGGTGGCGCCGCTCTGGACGATCGAGTGATGGAACAATCCGGCGGAGCTCGGCGCAGCCAAGAGGTGGAGCACGGACCCGCCGCCCGCGGACTCACCGGCGACGGTGACGTTGCTCGCGTCGCCCCCGAACGCCGTGATGTGCTCCTGAATCCACCGCAGCGCACACTGTTGATCCCGCAGGCCGCAGTTCGTGTCGCCGATGCCCAGGAATCCGAGTGCGCCCACCCGGTACCCGACGGTCACGACCACCATCTGTCCGTGTGCCGCGAGGCGTGCGCCGTCGATCGTCGGATCGCTCGTCGCCCCGCTCAGGAACCCCCCGCCGTAAAACCACACGAAGACCGGGTGCGGTCCGGGCGTGGCCGGACTCCACACGTTGAGGAACAGGCAGTCCTCGTCCATCATCGACGGCGTGGCGTCACCGGGTACCATGCCCATCCCCGGCAGCTGGGGCGCGGCGGGTCCGAACGAACGGGCGTCGATCTCGCCGCGGAGTTCGTGCGCGACCGGCGCCATGAAACGCTGGAGGCCGACGGGTGCTTCGGCGAACCGGAGCCCGAGGTAAGCGTGCACACCATCGGCCACGGCCAGGCGCCCACGCACCGTCGCGCCATCGAGTTCGACCACCGGTTCCGACATCCGCGCAGGGTACCGGTCTCCCCCACTTTTTGGCTGTGGGGTTGCGGAAAAGGCCATGCACAGACAAAAAGTCGCGGCGCGGCGCCTGTCCGCTCGCCCTCATACACTCACGGCGTGCTGCTTCCTGAACACGGTCAATCCACCGCCGAGATCATCGCCAACCTCACCGCCAAGCGGATCAACGACGTGCGGTGGCAGGAGGGACGCACCTTCGGCATGGTGTACGACGCCGGGCCTGAGGCGCACGAAGCCGTCGAGGCCGCGGCGCTCATGTTCCTCCACGACAACGCGCTCAACACGCTGGCGTTTCCGAGCCTCGGCGAGATTCAGTCCGAGGTCGTCGGCATCACCGCCGAGTTGCTCCACGGCGCGCCGGACGCCGCCGGGTTCATGACCTCGGGCGGCACGGAGTCCATCCTCATGGGGGTGCGCGCCGCGGTCGAGCGCGCCCAGGCCGAACGTGGGATCACCGAGCCGGAGATGGTCCTGCCCATCAGCGCGCACGCGGCGTTCCACAAGGCCGCGCACTACTTCGGGGTGAAAGTCAACCGCGTGCCCGTCGACGCGGACTGGCGCGCCGATGTGGACGTTGCCGCGTCGCTGGTCAACTCCAATACCGCGCTCGTCGTCGGTTCCGCGCCGCAGTATCCCCAGGGCATCGTGGACCCGATCCCCGAACTCGCCGCGCTCGCGCTCGAGGCCGGCGCCAGCTTCCACACCGACGCGTGCATGGGTGGGTTCGTGCTGCCGTTCATGGAACAGCTCGGCATGGATGTGCCGCCGTGGGACTTCCGGGTAGAGGGCGTCACCACCATCTCGGCGGACATCCACAAGCTCGGCTACGCGCCGAAAGGTGCATCGATCATCCTGCATCGCACGAGGGCACTTCGCCGGTACCAGACCTTCGTATTCGACGACTGGCTCGGTGGCTTCTACGCGTCGCCGAACATGCAGGGGACGCGTCCCGCGCTCCCGATGGCGACGGCATGGGCGATCCTCCACCACCTCGGACTCGACGGGTACCGCCGGCTCACCCAGACCACCATCGAAACCGCAGACCGGATGCGCGCCGGCGTGCGCGCGATTCCGGGGCTCATGGTGCCAGGCGATCCGCGTGCGCACCTGCATTCGATCGTCGCCGCCGATCCCGAGGTCGACGTCTTCGCGATCGGCGACGCGCTCGCGCAACGGGGATGGTTCCACGATCGGCAGAAGCCGCCGGACGCGCTGCACTCCACCGTGAGCGCCGGGAACGCACCCGTGATCGAGGAGTACCTGCGCGATCTGGCCGAGTGCGTCGATCAGGTGGCGGGCGAACGCATCGCCGACCGCTCCACCAACTACGCCACGCTGGAGTAGCGAGCGCTACCAGAGGGCGAGCGGACAAGGAGCTCCGGCTCGCTCGGGTTCCGCTCGCCCGTGGCCCGAGCGGCCCGTGAACGAAGTGAACACGAGCGGGAAGTCAGCTTCGCAACGCGTCGAACTCGGCGCGGGCCGCATCGAGCATCGCCGGGTCGGTCCAGGCGTCGATCGCGGTCATGGCCAAGGTCTTCGCGCCGTCGACGACTGCGGCGTCTCCGTCGGCCGAGATCGCCGCCTCCCGGAACCGTTCGGAGTGGCCCGGAACGTCGAGGTCGGCGATGCGGATCATGGCGTGGATCGAGGGCACCACCTTGGACACGTTGCCCATGTCCGTACTGCCGGCAACGGACATCGGGATGATCTCCGGGTCGATGAAGGCGCGGCCGAGCCGTTCGCCGTTCGTCCGATACGCGTCCGCGAGCCGACGGTTGAACCACAGCTCTTGGTAGGTGCTGGTGCGGTGCGCGTGCATCGTGCACCCGGTTTGGGTCGCCGCGCCGCGGAAGCAGTTGAGGACGCGCTCGTTGAGCGGGTCGAGCAGATGCTCCTTGACCGCGCGCACCTGGAACGCGGCGGCGGCGTAGTCCGGCACCACGTTCTCCGCGGTGCCACCGTCGGTGATGATGCCGTGCACCTTTTCGGTGCCCGGTCGGAGATGCTGACGCAACGCCGCGACCCCGGTGTACCCGAGGACGATCGCGTCGAGCGCGTTCACGCCCTCCCAGGGCGCCGCGGCCGCGTGCGCAGCCTTGCCTTCCATCTCGATCTTCAGGTGCGTTGTCGCGATGTGGGGAGCCCAACCGACATCGGCCACCGACGGGTGCACCATCATCGC
>JANLTQ010000681.1:0-18064 GCA_031363005.1 Acidimicrobiia bacterium
TGGGGCCAGGAAGGCATCAGCGGCAACACGGTTCCGACGGCGATCGGTCTCGCCGGTATCGCCTGCACCCGGATCGAGAACGCGTGCCCCTCTGGCTCGGACGCGTTCCGCGTCGGCTCGATGGCCGTCGCCTCGGGGGTCTATGACCTCGTGCTGGTCATCGGCGTCGAGAAGATGCGCGACAAGTCCACCGAGGAAGGCCTGCTGTCACGAGCGGCGTCGGGGCATCCGATCCTGACGCGCGGTGAGACCGCACCGGTGCTGTTCGCGCCGTTCGCCACGCGCCACATGCACGAGTTCGGAACCACACGGGAGATGCTCGCCTCGGTTGCGGTGAAGAACCATCACAACGGATCACTCGATCCGTACGCGCACTTCCAGGACGAGATCACGATCGAGCAGGTGCTCGCATCTCCTGCCGTGTGCACGCCACTCCATCTCCTCGACTGCTGCCCGCAAACCGACGGTGCCGCGGCCATCTTGCTCGCCCCCGCCGATCGCGCCCACGAGTTCACCGACCGGCCGGTGTTCGTCGCCGGATTCGGCGTCGCCACCGATCATCCGTACCTGCACGAGAAGACCAGTTTCGTGGGGCTGGCGGCCACCGTCGAAGCCGCCAAGCGCGCGTACGCGATGGCCGGAGTGGAACCAGCCGACATCGACATGGCCGAAGTCCATGACTGCTTCACCATCACCGAGATCCTCGACATCGAAGACCTGGGTTTCGTCGAGAAGGGCAAGGGCGGGATTGCGTCACTCAACGGAGAGACCGCGCTGACCGGCCGCATTCCGGTGAATACGTCGGGTGGGCTCCTCGCCAAGGGGCATCCCATCGGCGCCACCGGAATCGCGCAGTTGACCGAGTGCTGGTGGCAGCTCCGCAACGAAGCCGGCGAACGGCAGGTCGAGATGCGCAACGGCCTCGCACTCCAACACAACGTGGGCGGTCGCGGCTCGGGTGTGAGCGTCGTCAACATCCTCACGACGAACCGGTAGGGCGCACATGACCGAGGACCTTCACGTCGAAACTGGTGACGACGGTGTGTGCCGGATCACGCTCGATCGCCCCGAGGCGAAGCATGCGCTCACCGTCGCGATGCGCGACGGGATCGTCGATGCGGTGCGGGCCGGCCGGTCTGATCCCGCCGTCCGAGCGTTCCTGATCCGCGCGACGGGCGACGCCTTCTGTGCCGGCATGGACCTCAGCGCGTCGACGGTCTCACAGGCCGGCCAGCCGGGCTTCGACCCGCGCACGACCGCCGAGGCCCTACGCGTCGGGGTGCAGACGTTCATCCGCGAGCTCTGGGAACTCGACAAGCCGACCGTCGCCGCAGTCCAAGGGGCCGCCGTCGGGCCCGGCGCCCATCTCGCGCTCGCCTGCGATTTCGTCCTCGTGGCACCCGAGACGAAGTTCATGTGGTCGTTCCACACGTGGGGATTGGTGGTCGACGCCGGCGGCGCGTATCTCCTCCCCCGACTCGTCGGTCTGCCGCGTGCCAAAGCCATGGTCATGCTCGGCGAGAGCTGCGTCGGCGCGGATGCCGTCGATGCCGGACTCGCGTATCGGTGCCTTCCCGATCGGGACACCCTGGCCGCCGAAGCCGAGGCGCTGGCGGTCCGTCTCGCGTCGGGACCGACGCGCGCGCTCGGACTCTCCAAGCGGCTCCTCAACGCGAGCTTCGAGACCGAACTCGGCGCCGCGTTGGAGATGGAAGGCGCGTACCAGTCGCTCGCAACCGCCTCGTCCGATCTCGTCGAAGGCATGACCGCGTTTCGGGAGAAGCGCGCCGCCCGCTTCACCGGGAAGTGACGCACATGGAGCGACGCGGGCTCGTATCGATCGTGATCACCGCGCTGGTGGCGTCGGCCCTTGTCGGAGTCGGACCCGCGATCACGTCGGACGCGGCGCCGGCCCCGGCGCTCGACCTCGCCCGTCCCCGCATCGTCGGCGCCGGGACGGACCTCGATGTCGTGCGCGCCCGCCTCGGCCGAGAGCCCTACTCCACGATCTTCCGGCAGCTCGATGCGCGTACCCAGGCTGGCGCCATTGCGCTCGACGACCACACCATCGGCTCAGAGCGAGTCAAGGCCAAGGCCACCAAAGACCTCGCGTTCGAATACCGGTTGGATCGGAACGTCGTGAACGGCGTCATCGGACCCTTCCCGTCCACGACCGCACGCGCCGCGGTCGGTGACGTCGTCCGCGATCGATTACTGGCGATGTACACCCGCAGCCGGCTCGCCGTTCCCCCGCCACTCGGCGGCACCGACCGGGACATCAACACGTCCGAAGAGCTCCTCCAGTACGCGAGCGCCTACGACACGATGGTGGCAGCGGGCTACG
Source organism: Acidimicrobiia bacterium (assembly GCA_031363005.1). GTDB lineage: Bacteria > Actinomycetota > Acidimicrobiia > IMCC26256 > JAENVU01 > JAENVU01. Next base: position 2,345 of record JANLTQ010000681.1, read on the forward strand.
ACTTCGGAAGCGCCGAACCGACCATCCGCACCAATCTCACCGACCTCGCGGCGGAGCTCTACCGCAACTACATCGATCCCCCGACGGCGTCGAACTTCACCACGGTGTTGCCGAACAACCACCGCTCGAAGTCCGCCGCCGCGCTCGGCGTTGCCGCGCTGGCACTCTTCGATACTCCGCCGACCGAAGGTGCACCGACCGCCGACGATCGTGATCCGCGCAACTGGCTGATCTTCGGTCTCGATCAGGTGGACCTCGTGCAGCGGTACACCTTCGTTGCGCCCGGCGGCGGCTACGGCGAAGGTCCGTACTACCAGCGGTACGCGGGCCAGAACCTGCTGCCGTTCACCCGCGCGTGGGATCACGCACGCGGGAACCGCGCGTGGGACGTCGGAGGACGCTCGATCCCTGACCTCTGGCAACACCCTGCCTACCGGGCCACCCAACGGTGGATGCTCGACGTCACGCTGCCTGACGGTGGGCTCGCACCCATCGACGACGGCAACGTCGGGTTCTCCTACTACTTCGGTCTCGCGCCGGCCGACCCCGCGGACGCGCCGTCGTTCCGGTGGCGATGGGAACACGCCCCCACGCCATATGACACCGACGGCAGCATCGACCTCGCCGCCGATGCACTCGCAAACTTCGACGACTCGATCGCCGCCGCGCCGCCAACCGGATCGCCCACGCGTCTGGACGACGAATCCGGCACCCGGGTGTTCCGCAGCGACTGGGGCCCGGACGCCGTCGAGGCCGTGGTGCTCGGCGAGCACGGGGCCGCCATGGAGTTCGGACGTGACCGAAACGGGCTCGGGCAGGTCGCCGGCGCGGCGCACGAACATCCCGACACGGCGAGTTACCTGCTGCACGCGTACGGAGAACGGCTGCTCCTCGATCCCGGCTACCTCACGTTCGAACAGCGCGGCCTGGTGAACAAGCCGACCGATCACAACGTGATCCTCGTCAACGGCGCCGGACCATCGGACCCGTTCCTCGCATCGATCCTCTGGACCAACAACCGAGCCGGACTCCCACCCGTCGACGGCCAGGCGACGTTGAGCGGTCTCGCCGACTCCCCCGCCTGGGACCGTGCCCAGGTCGACAGTTCCTACGCGGGCGCGACCATCCGGCGGCGATTCGAGTTCGTCGACAACCGCTACCTGGTGACGTTCGACACCGTCAATGCCCGCGCCGGTGACGCCATCACCTGGATTACCCATGGCAACGGCGGAGGGACCAGCGGCGGCACCTTCACGCCCGCGACCGTCGGCGGGCGATGGGAGCACGGCGCGGCGCGCGTCGACACCGGACTTGTAACCAGCGCCGGTGCCACCGCACTCAGCACCCGTACGTCGACCCACGAAGGTACGAGCCGCGCGCTGCTCACCCACACCGCCCTCGATACCACCGCGACCGCGGGCGCTCCGACCACGCGTGCCGTCGGTATCGCGTATCCGACGCGGATCGGCGACGCGCCACCCGTCGTCGAGTCCGTGCCCGACCCCGGCGACGGCACCGTTCGCCTGCGGGTCACCGACCTCGCCGGGGACCGCATCGTCACCGCAAGCCAGTCCGCCACCGGCCACGTCACCGTGCGAGATCGTCACCTCGACGGCAGGTTGCGCAGCGTGAGTCACGACTTCGCACGCACGGTGTCCGCTCCGTCGGGGATGCGGGTGACCCGGACCCGCCGGGGCAACCTCGGAGTACAAATCGACGACGGGACCGTCGACGTGGTCGCGCCCAAGACCGACGTGGCGTTGCACGGTCTCCCGTTCGTGCCCGCGCGTGCCGACGGCGCGTGCTCCCTGACCACCAACGAAACCGGCAGCTACGTCCGGACCGCGCGCGACGGTGCCGTCACACTCTCGGCCACGGCGGGGAACTCCGCGCCGGCCGCCGATCCCGGCCCGAACGTCGACAACGTGCCAGCACCCGCGTTCTACCGGCTCGACTCGTCGGCGAGTTGCGATGCGAATCGCGATTCCCTCACCGCGCATTGGCAGGTTCTCGCCGCGCCGGCCGGCAGCGCGTGGATCCTGGTGGACCCCGATACCACCCGGCCCTGGTTGGCCCTCGATGTCCCCGGCCCGTACCGGGTCCGACTCACCGTGACCGACTCCCATGGCGCGTCGAGTCGTGCCTCCGATCTCACGGTGTTCGCGGGCCCCCGTTGCATCGGCGACCGCCTCACCTGGTCCGACCCCCGCTGTTAGCAAGAGGCCGCGCCCCAGGTTCACAGCCCGCTCTAAGGTCTGACGCTCGCGTCAGGTACAGGAGGGGTGTGGTCATGGGTCGGTTCGACGGCAAGGTTGCAATCGTCACGGGAGCAGGCCGTGGCATCGGCCGATCTGAGGCGTTGCTGCTCGCCGCGGAAGGCGCGGCCGTCGTCGTCAACGATCTCGGCGGCGAGACCACCGGCGAAGGTGCGGACCAGCGACCGGCCCAGCAGGTGGTCGACGAGATCACGAACGCCGGCGGGCGGGCCGCCGCCAACTACGACGACATCTCAGTCTGGAGTGGTGGACAAGCACTCGTCGCGCAGGCCGTCGACACCTTCGGCGGGCTCGACGTGGTGGTCAACAACGCCGGAATCCTGCGCGACAAGATGAGCTTCAACATGGACGAGGCCGAGTGGGACGCGGTGATCAACGTCCACCTCAAAGGCCACTTCACCACCAGCCGATTCGCCGCGGCCTACTGGCGCCAACGCAGTAAGGAGAGCGGCGAACCGATCGGCGGCGCGATCGTCAACACGTCGAGCGAGTCGGGGCTCTACGCGAACGCCGGGCAGGTGAACTACGCGGCCGCGAAGGCCGGCATCGCCTCGATGACCATCGTGATGGCGCGCGAACTGGCGCGCATCGGAGTTCGGGTCAACGCCATCGCTCCGGTGGCGCGGACCCGCCTCACCGAAGCCGTTGCCGGCGGGATGCTCGACGCCAAGGAAGGCGACTTCGATCGCTTCGCCCCCGAGAACGCGGCCGCGATGGCGGTCTGGCTTGCATCGCCCGACGCCGACGGCATCACCGGTCAGGTCTTCGCGGTGGGCGGCGGCAAGGCGCAGCTCCTCCAAGGCTGGACGCCCGCCACCGAGGTCGCGGCCACCGACGTGTGGTCGCTCGACTCGCTCTCGGCGGCCCGGGACGCGTTGACGGGCGGCCGGTCCACCGACGTGCCACCGTTCATGCCACCGTTCGAGGGCTGACTTCCTCGCGATGCATCTCGACTGGGGTCCCGAGGTCGAAGCGTTCCGCGCCGAGCTCGTCGCGTTCCTCGACGAACACGCGCCGCCCGAGACCCGGGCCCGTCGCGACTACGCGATGACTCAACATCAAGAAATTGTTCCGCAATGGGCGCGGGACTGGCAGGCCACGCTGTTCGACCACGGCTGGATGATCCCCGGCTACCCACCCGAACGGGGTGGCCGGAACGCGTCGCCAGTTCAGACGCTCGTGTACCTCGAGGAGATGTCGGCGCGCGGCATTCCTCGATCGCTCCACTTTCCCGGGTACGCGATCGTCGCGCCGAGCTTGCTGGATTTCGGGACGCCTGAGCAGCAGGCCCTCGTGCCCGCAGCAATTCGCGGCGACACGATCTGGTGTATCGGCATGAGCGAACCGAACGCCGGCTCGGACCTCGCGGCACTCCAAACCCGGGCCGTGCGCGACGGCGATCGGTTCGTGGTCAACGGCCAGAAGGTCTGGACGTCCTACGCGATGATCGCCGAGAAGTGCTGCCTCTACGTCCGCACCGATCCGAGCGTGCCGAAACATCAGGGCATCTCGCTCCTCATCGTCGACATGGACTCGCCCGGCATCGACATCCGGCCGCTGACCCACATCAACGGCAACGCCGATTTCGCGGAGGTGTTCTTCACCGATGTGGAAGTGCCGGCCGAGAACCTCGTCGGCGAACTCAACGGCGGCTGGCGCATCACCCAAGGCTCACTCGCGCACGAGCGCGCCGGGCTCTGGGTGGAAGGGGTGGCGCGGCTCGAACAGACCATCACCGGACTGGTGGATCTGGCGCATCGACGTGGTGTGGCCAACGACCCGACCGTGCGGCGGAGCATTGCCGAGGGCTACCAGCGAGCCGCCAGCCTCCGAGCGCTCGGATACAAGGGCTTCACGAGCTTCGCCCAGGGGGCGTCGGCGCCGGAGCACTCGTACATGAAGCTCGCCACGTCAGAGCTGGGGAAGGCGCTCTACGAACTCGGCATGGAGATGCAGGGCGCCTACGGGCCCGTCATCGACGAGGAGCGCGGCGAAGAAGGCGGGCGGTGGGCGCTCAGCTTCTTCGTGAGTTTCGCCAACACCATCGCCGGTGGCACCAGCGAAATCCAACGCAACATCATCGCCCAGCGCGTCCTCGGGCTCCCGCGGCCTGCGGGATGATCGATCGGCCCGAAGCTGTCGCAGTGTCCGCTTCCACCGGTACCCTCAGCTGATGGCCACCTCTGGCGACCCGACCCCGAACCGCAACTCCGGACCGACGCCGTCCGAGTTTGCGCGCCTCCAGCACGAGGTCGCCGAGGCGCAGCTCCCTGACCCGATCCTGCGGGTGCTCGTTAGCGTGTGCAATCGCGGCAGTCTCACCTTCGGCGTCACGGTCGCGCAGCGAGGCTTGGTGATCTGCGGTACCGCAGTCGGCGTGTCGCAGTTCATGCACAACATGGCTGCGGAACTCGAGGCGCGCGGCGGTGACGACGCGGAGGTGCTGTCCGAGCCATTGCGATATCTCGCCCTCATCGCCGAGGACCCGGAGCCCGATCCCGACGACGGGTCCGGCCCGGTCGACGACCTCCCGTTGTATCTGCACCTCGAAGACGCTCGCATTCGGAGCGGCAACGCGATCATTGCGGATCAGGTGCGTTGGCGCGGTCGGCTCGTCGACGTCGACGGCTGGTCGCTGGGCATCCACGGTTGATCGTCCGTTCCGCCCGATGAACTTCGCGCTCACCGACGACCAAGAACTCCTGCGCGACACCGCGACCCAGCTCCTCGCCGACCGTTGTCCCCCGTCGCTCCTCCGCGCGCACACCGAGGACATCTCCGCCGCCGCCGACCTGTGGGGTCAGATTCAGGATTTCGTTCCTCTGGGGATCGGTCCGCTCGTCGATCTCTGCGTGTTCATGGAGACACTCGGGCGCGTCAGTGCGCCCGTCCCGTTCTTTGCGGTTGCGTGTCTCTACGCGCCGCTGCTCGACGCCGTGGGCGAAGACGATCTCGACGCTGTCCTCGGGGGTGACGCGACGGGCACGGTCGCGCTGGCGGGTGCGGACGGCGTGTGGCACCCGAACGCCGAGACCCGCAAGACCTTCGTTCCCGACGCGGCGACCGTCGACCTCGTCGCCGCCGTCGCCGCCGACGGCGCGGTCACCTTGCTGGCATCGCCGCCAGCACAGCGGATCGAGACCGTCGACACCACCCGGTGCTTGTACGACGTCGAGACTGCGGTTCCCGGAACCGCGACCGGGGTCATCTCGCGATCGGCGCTCGACGACGTGATCGCCCGTGCGACGGTGGCGCTCGCAGCCGAGATGGTCGGCACGGCTCGCCGTCTGTTCGATATGACGCTCGCCTACGCGAAGGAACGGGTGCAGTTCGACGTGCCCATCGGTTCGTTCCAGGCGGTGCAACACAAACTCGCCGACATGAGCCTCGACGTGGAACGGGCCTGGAGCGCGGTGTACTACGCCGCGATGGCGATGGACGCGGGCGACGACGACCGGTTCCGCGCGGTGCACGAGGCCAAGGCCGCCGCGGGCGAGGCCGCCAAGCGCAACGCCAAGGACGGGATCCAGATCCACGGTGGTGTCGGTTTCACGATGGAACACGACCTCCACCTGTTCCTCCGGAGGGCATTCGGCGCCGAGGCCCTGCTCGGCACCACTGATTGGCATCACGATCGGCTCGCTGACCTGCTGATATAGCCTTTTCATGCTAGCCATATAGCTGATACGCTCTCCCTGTGGTCACCCATCGAGATCGCCCTGAACCGATTGCGATCAGTCGCGTCGACACCGGAGGACTCATCCGAGAGGCGCGGGCGATCGCCGGCCTCACCCAGGCCCAGCTCGCGGACGCGGTCGGGACCAAGCAGTCGGTCGTCAGTCGATGGGAACGGGGCATCGACGAACCGCGGATCAGCACCCTCGCTCGCATCTTCCGTGCGTGCGGCTTCGAGGCCGATCTCAGCTTCCGCCGCCATGACGATGTCGACCGCAGCCAGATCGAAGGCCACCTCGCACTCTCACCTCGTCAGCGTCTGGATGCGGTCCAGAACGTCAACGACTTCTTGCGCAGCGTCCGACCCAAGGCCGCGATCCATGTCTGAGCCCTTCTCGCCGGCGGACATCATCACCTGCCTCGCCCGTCACCACGTTGACTACGTCCTGATCGGCGGACTCGCAGGCGGCTTCCACGGTTCACCGGCCATGACCAACGACGCAGACATCTGCCCGTCTCGCGATCACGAGAACCTCGAGCGGCTTGCGGCGGCGCTCAAGGAGATGGACGCAAAGATCCGCGCCGTCGGCGTCGAACCGCTCAAGTTCGCCTGCGACGCGACGTTCTTGGCGCTGATGGACGTTGCGCTCAACCTCACTACACGGTGGGGCGACTTCGACATCTCATACCACCCTGCAGGATCGCCGAACGGTTACGCAGATCTCATCCCAGACGCAGTCGAGTACGAGATCGACGGAGCAACCGTGATGGTGGCCTCGCTCGCGGACATCATCCGATCGAAACGCCAAGTGGGACGACCCAAGGATCATCTGACCCTGCCGATCCTCGAAGCCCTACAAGACGAGATCGCCGATCGGGAACGTCGCAGCCACTGAGCGGCGTACGATCTGTCCTCTTTGTGCGCAAGGTTCCTGGGGGCATCCATGCGAGGACGGACCGTCGCGGTTTTGGCTGTGGTGTCGGCCGCGGTGCTGAGCAGTTGTGCGGTCATCGCCCGCACGTCGGTTGCGCCCGGCGGAAATGGCGAACCCAATGGGGCGAGCGTCGAGCCCGCGCTCTCGATCGATGGCTCGGTGACCGCGTTCGCTTCCACGGCCAGCAACCTGGTCCCCGGCGACACGAACGGCGTCTCGGATGTCTTCATCCGCGAGAACGCCGGCGCGATCACCCGAGTCAGCGTGGCCGGCAATGGGACCGAGGCCAACGGACCCAGCTCGCACCCGAGCATCTCCGCCAACGGTCGTGTCATCGCGTTCCAATCCGACGCCACCAATCTGGTCGCCAACGACACCAATGCAACCACCGACGTGTTCGTCCGCAATCTTTCCGCCAACACCACAATTCTTGCGAGCGTCCCTGCACCCGGCGCACCGCCGCCGGGGTCGGCAACGACTCAGACCGGCGATGCAGTCAGTCCGCCGGCCGGCGCGTCGACGTCATCAGCGTCACGCGACCCACTCGCCGGCGGTGCCGCGGCGCTGCGCGCCCGCGCCGCGGTCACACCGCAACGAGTGATCGTGCGCACCGGCACCACATTTCGCGCCGAAGGCAAACTCACACCTGCGGAGCGCGTCAACCAGCGGGCGAGTATCCGACGCGATCAGACCGCCGTCGACACCCTCGTCGGGAGCAACGGCGCGATCAATGCACGGGCCCGCACCCTCCCGATCGTGGTCGCGACCGTCGACGCCGCGGCGCTCGATCGGCTCACGCATTCACCGGACGTGATGAGCGTCACCGCCGACGATCCCCTCCCCGCCGCGCTCGTCAACAGCGGTCCGGTCGTCGGTCTCCCGGCCACCCAAGACGCGGGCTACACCGGCCGCGGGGTGGCGGTCGCCATCCTCGACACCGGAGTCGACACCGCGCACCCGTTCTTCGGGAACCGGGTGGTCGACGAAGCCTGCTATTCGGCTACGAGTAGCTGCCCCAATGGCACCCCGACCCAAACCGGGACGGGATCGGCGCTGCCGTGCACGTACGCGCCCAACGGATGCCGTCACGGCACTCACGTCACCGGGATTGCGGCCGGCAGCGACCTCGATGCCACCGGAGTCGCGCCACGCGCGTCGATCATTGCGGTACAGGTCTTCTCCCGTATCCAGAGCACCACGTTCTGCACCCGCGGCGAGAATCCGTGCGCACTCACCTTTCCCTCCGACTGGATCCTCGGACTCGAGCACGTCTACGAACTCCGGAACACCTACAGCATCGCCGCCGTCAACATGAGCATCGGCGGCATCACGTCGATGACCGCGTGCGACGGTGACGCAGTGAAGCCGGCGATCGATCAGCTCCGGTCGGTCGGCATCGCCACGGTGATCGCCGCCGGGAACGAGGGGCTCACCAACTCCATCGGCTACCCGGCGTGTATCAGCAGCTCCGTGTCCGTCGGCGCGACCGACAACGCCGATGCCATCGCCAGCTTCTCCAACAGTCACCCGCAGGTGAGCCTGTTCGCACCGGGCGTCGGCGTTCGCTCGTCGGTGCCGGGCGGCGGGTTCGCCAACCTCAGTGGCACGTCGATGGCCACACCCCACGTCGTGGGTGCCTTTGCGCTCGCCAAAGAACACAACCCCGCGGCGACGGTCGACGACATCCTCGCCCGGATGAAGGCCACCGGGCGCGTGATCCACGACGCGCGCAATGGGGTCGATACTCCGCGGCTCTGCACCTCCGGCGCACTCGGATTCGACCGCTGTCCGAACCGCAACGGCAGCCGCCGTCCCTCGATCTCGGCCGACGGCCAGTCGGTCGCGTTCGAGTCCGACGCGCCACTCGTCGCCGCCGATACCAACGGAGTGACCGACGTGTACCTCCGCAGCATCGGTACCGGAACCACCATGCGCGTGAGTGTCACCAGCGGCGGGTTGCAAGGCACCTCCGCATCGACGCACCCGGCGCTCTCCGGCGCCGGGACTCGCATCGCGTTCGACTCCCTCGCGCCCAATCTCGTCGGCGGCGACACGAACGGCGCGAGCGACGTGTTCGTGCGAGACCTGACCGGGGGCATCACCGCCTTGGTCAGCGTGGGAACCGGGAACGTGCAGGGATCCGGTCCCTCCCGGGACGCCGCCATCTCGGCCGATGGCACAATCGTCGCGTTCGCCACCAAGAACCCGTTCGTCCTGCCCAACACCGTCACGACCGACGTGTACACCGCCGACCTCGGGAATGGAATCACGAGCCTTGCCAGCGTCGACAGCAACGGCTCGGTTTCTCACGGCGTGAGTCGGCATCCGTCGCTCGACACGACGGGACGAGTCGTCGCCTTCGAATCCGACGCCACCAACCTCGCCCCGAACGACACCAACGAGCAGACCGACGTCTTCGTCCGCGACCGCACCAGCGCGCTGACCCAACGGGTGTCGGCTTCGTTCTTCGGTGGACAGCAAAGCTCGTGGACGGGAAGCGCGGTGGTCGCGCCCGCAGGCGGCATCGTCGCGATGCATTCCGCCGCCACCGACCTCCTCGGCACTCCCGACGCCAACGGCGCGATCGACGTCTACCGCCGGGCGATCGTCACCCCGCAGGTCGGAGCGTTCATCGCGGGGCCTATCGCCCGTGGCGCCTCCGCGCCGTTCACCCTCACCGGACGCGGGTTCCTCAACCCCTTCGTGCTCACGAGCAGCGCCGGCATCACGATCAACGTCACCACCGTGACCGCGACACAAGTCACCGGCACCATCACGATCGGGGCCTCGGTTCCCACCGGACAGCACAACGTCACCATCGTGAATCTGGGCTCGGTGCAAGGGTTCTTCAGCGCGACCGTCTGCCCCGGCTGTCTGACCGTGGCGTAACCCGGCCCACCGTGGGCGGCCGCCTTCGAGGACTACGATCTGACGCACACGTCAGGTTTCCGGGGGGTCTCCCATGACGAACGTGGATCTCGTAGCGCTCGCCGCCAGTCGTGGGCGGATCAGCGACACTCCGTCGGTCGATCAAGTGACGGCCGAGGTCGTGCGCGGCGCCATGGAAACCATCTGTTTCGAGATGGCCACCTACGTCTCGCGCACCGCGACCACTCCGATCCTGAACCAGTCGAACGAGCGCAATGCCACCATCCTCGACGCGCAAGGCCGCCTCGCCGCGCTCTCGGTGGGGATCCCCCAGTTCATGCTCACCTCGACCCTGCCGGTGCGGTTCGCGCTCGACTATCTCGGCGCGGACGAGTTCCGCGAGGGTGACGTCTTCGTGGCGAACGATCCGTACCACGGGGGTGGCCACCTCCCTGACTACAACGTGTTCGCGCCGGTCTTCGCGGACGACCCCGCCCAACCGGGCACGCGTCGAATGGTGTTGATCGCCAGCATCCAGTGCCATCACGGCGACACTGGCGGCGGGGTTCCCGGCGGTTACAACGTGACTGCGAACGACATCTGGGGTGAAGGCGTCCGGTGGCCGGTCCTCAAAGTCATCGACCGCGGCGTGGAACGGCGAGACGTCATGCTCGCACTGCAGACCAACAACCGCATTCCTTCGTACATCGGCGACATCCACGCTCAGATCGGCGCGGCGCAGCTCGCGGTCCGTCGGCTCGGCGAGGTCCTCGCCACCTACGGCACCGGCACCGTCGAGGAGTCGGTCGACTTCATGATCGACTACGCGGCCCGGCGCTTCCGCGAGGAAGTCGCCGCGTGGCCCGACGGCGTCTACGAGGCCGACGCGTACGTCGATCACGACCCGCTCGGAAACCCGGATATCCACCTCCACGTCAAGATCACCGTCGCCGAGGACGAGTTGACGATCGACTACACCGGCTCGGACACCCGCACCGAGATCCAGGCCTGGTCGACGTACGGCAATACGCGCGGGTACACCGTCGGTCAGATCGCATCGATGATGGATCCCGAGATCCCGAAGAACGAGGGATTCTTCGACCAGATCCGATTGGTCGTGCCGTCGGGGTGCGTGCTGAACCCAGTACCGGGGAAACCCGTGAGCGCCGGGACCCATCACCCGGGTGCGGACGTCGGCGAGGTGATCGCGGTTGCGTTGCAACACGTCCTGCCGGACAAGGCCGTGCCCCAGACCTACAAGACCGGGATCCCCACGATCATCGTCGGCATCGACCCGGTCACCGGTCAGTCGTTCACCGACCACTCCGCCGAGGTCTACGCCGGGTGGTGCAACGCGGCCAAGGGAATGGACGCGTGGGGCGCGCAGAACGCGAGCTTCGGCAACCTGTGGAAGGCCACCGCCGAGATCAACGAGAGCCTCTACCCCCACATCCAGTGGAGTCGTGACTACCGCACCGACTCGGGCGGGCCCGGTCAGTGGCGTGGGCTCTGCGGCAGCCACTACGAGAAGGAAGTCCGGGTCGACGCGAAGGTGTACACGTACGTCGTCGGCATGAAGTACCCGATGCCGGGGATCTGCGGCGGCGAACCCGGCGCACCCAATCGCATGGTGATCCGCTACGGATCGGACGACGAGTTCGTGGTGAAGCACACCGCCGACTGGGTACCGATCGCCGCGGGTGAGCGAATCATGTACGACTACGGCGGCGGCGGCGGCTGGGGCAACCCGCTCGATCGCAATCCGCAGGCCGTCCTGGACGATGTGCTCGACGAGTACGTGAGTGTGGCCGGGGCCGAGCGCGATTACGGCGTCGCCTTCTCCGGCAGTCTCGAGGACCTGACCCTCGCCGTGGACGCCACTCGTACCGACGAGTTGCGGGCGGCCCGACGTTGACCACCGTGTCATGACGTACCGCGTCGGGGTGGACGTGGGCGGCACGTTCACCGATCTGATCTGCGTCGCCACCACCGGGGAGGTCTGGCTCGACAAGACGCCGACCACGCTCGACGATCAGTCACGTGGGGTGATGACCGGCATCGGCCAACTGGCCGACCACTTCGGCGAATCGCTGACCGATTTCTGCCGCGCACTCGAAATCGTGGTCCATGGCACGACCACGGCCGACAACACCATGATCGAGATGAACGGTGCGCGCACCGGGCTGCTTGTCACCGCTGGCCATCGCGACGAGATCGAGATGCGCCGGGTGCACAAGGAAAGGATCTGGGATCCGTCGTATCCGGCACCACCGCCGATCGCCCGACGGCGCGCCCGCATTCCGATCGCCGAACGCGTCGACCACACCGGCACCGTTCTTCGGCCCCTCGACGAGGCTGCGGTACGCGCCGGGGTCCAGCGGTTACGACTGCTCGACGTGCAGTCGATCGCGATCATGTTCCTCTTCTCGTTCGTGAACCCGGCCCATGAACTGCGAGCGGCCGAGATCGTGCGCGAGGAGTTCCCCGAGGTCGAACACGTTTCGATGTCGCACGAGGTGATGGCACGCGGACCCGAGTTCGAGCGGGTCTCGACCACGCTCGTGAACGCGTACGTCGCACCGAAGATCTCCCGCTACGTGGACCGACTCGAAGCGGAGCTGCGCGCCGCGGGCTACGCAGGGCAGCTCTTGATCATGCAGTCCACGGGTGGGGTGATGCCCCCGAACTACGTGTCCCGTCGCGCCGTGACCCTGCTCGCCAGCGGTCCGGCCGGGGGCGTGATGGGCGCGGCTTTGGCGGCTTCACGGGCCGGAGTCGGTGAGTTCGTGGCCGTCGACATGGGCGGGACCAGCTTCGATCTGTGCCTCGTGCGCGGCGGACGGCCCGAGATCAAGACCGACTGGAACTGGCGGTACCGGTACTACATCGGCCTGCCGATGGTGGACGTCCAAAGTGTGGGTGCGGGCGGCGGCTCGATCGCGCGCGTCCGCCAGGGCGCGTTGCTCGTCGGACCGGAGTCGGCCGGGTCGAATCCCGGTCCGGCGTGTTACGGCCGCGGCGGCGAGCAGCCGACTGTGACCGACGCGGACGCGGTGCTGGGCTATCTCCCCACCGAAGGTTTCGCCGGCGGCCGGATGCAGCTGGACCTCGATGCGGCCCGGGCGGCGATCGAACGGGACGTCGCGGTTCCCTTCGGCACCGACGTCACCGAAGCCGCGTGGGGCATCGAACGGATCGTCAACGCCAATATGGCCAACGCGACCCGCCGGGTCCTCGCATCACACGGCGCGGACCCGCGCACGCTGGCGCTGATCGCCTACGGCGGCAACGGTCCGGTCCATGCGTGGGCTGTCGCGCGCGAGCTCGGGGTGGGCCGGGTCCTGATCCCGAAAGCCGCGCCGGCGTTCTCGGCGCTCGGTGTCCTCGTGGCCGATTCCGTCATCGACCTCGTTCGTTCGTACGTGACGCCACTGGCCCAGGTCGATATCGATCGGCTCGCTCGACTCATGGCCGACGTCGGCGGTGAGGCGGAGAAGGAACTCGAGCCCACCGGCCTCGCAGCGACCACGACAGAGCATTTCGTGCAGATGTGTTATCCGGGCCAGAACTTCGACATCAGCGTGCCGACGGCTCCGGCTATCGCCGCCGACGACCTCATTGACCTGACCGAACGGTTCCATGCCCAACACGAGCGTGACCGTGGTTTCAGTTTCGTCAATCAGCCGCCGCTGATCCGTGGAGTCCGGCTCCTGGCTCGGGCGACGACCCCGAAACCCGAACGGTTCGCCGCGCTCGGAGCCGTCACGGACGCGACTTCGGTTCGGATCGGGAGTCGGGACGCGTACTTCGGGACGGAGTTCGTCGAGACTCCGGTATACGACGGGTCCCAACTCGGAGCCGGAGTCGAGATCCGCGGGCCTGCGCTGGTGCAGGAACCGTTCACCGTGGTGGTCGTCCCACCCGGTGCCAGACTCACTCTCGACACCACCGGGAACTACGAATTGTTCCTGGACTGAACGCACAAGGGGCAGGTCCATGTCGGCATTCCAACTCACATCGATCATCGGCGTACCACTCGTCGTGCTGTTCGTTGCGGCCGCCTCGCCAAGCGCGGCGAGCGCCAACAGCCTGGACACTTCGAGCGCGTTTCGAACGTACTTTTCGCTCGTCTCGGGTGGCGGACCGTCTCCCATCGCCGCGTTCGCAACACTGGCGGCCCTGATGGGCGCAGCGAACTCCGAGACGCAGCAATGGGTTCGTTCATCGCCTACGGCGGACTCGTCTTGGTGGCGGGCGCCGTGTTCCGCATGAATATTTGGGCGATCCGCGGCGGCGAGATGGACGAGGGCGACCCAGAGTTGGCCGACCTCGAGGACGTGCGGTGACTCAGGCGGCGGTTGCGGTGGACCAGGGCACCGCGTGATCCACCAGCACGGTGCAGTGGTAGCGCCGCTCGGCGATGTGGCGAGCTTCGGCCTCAGCCGAGAGCGGATCGGTTGCGTCGACGAGCACCATGGTGATGCCGTTGCCTTCGGACCGGTCGAGGGTTTGGACTGTGACTCCGTATGTCATTGGGGTTCCTCCGAGATCATCAACGTTTCGGCACGCAGGTTCGTTCCTTGAGGACAGTGATTCGCGCGACCTATTTGTGTGACCCATGTTTTCACCGGCGCCGGTTCGGGCGCTGATGAGTTTCGTTCCGGACCATCTGCGCCCGACGCTCGAAGCGGCAGTCGACCGACTGGTTCCACCGACCGCGGATGGGCATCCCGGCGCACGCGCGCTCGGCGTCGTCGACTACATCGACGGGTTGCTGAACGCGTTCGCCTTCGATCCACCGCGTATCTGGGCCGGCGGTCCGTTCTCCGGTCGCGCGGGCGGTGCCGCGGGATTCGACGAGTTCCTGCCGCTGTCACCGCTCGAAGCACTGGCGTGGCGGACGCGCATCGAGGGCTCGAACGGGATTCCCGAACGCGAGCGCATGGGACCCGTTGTGGGTTGGCGACGCGAGTACATGACCGGCCTCGTCGCTCTGGGCACCGATTTCCCGTATGCCTCGCCCGACGAGCAGGACGCTCGGCTCGCTGCGATCCCCGAGTTCCGGGATCTTCTGTACCAGCACGCGGTGGAGGGTGCCTACGCCGCGCCCGAATACGGAGGCAATCACGATCTGCACGGCTGGCAGGCCATCGGATTCCCCGGCGACGTCCAACCTCGCGGCTACACCGACGCCGAAGTCGAGGGCCCGGAATGACCAGCAATGGAGGGACATCTCCCTGGGACGCGGTGATCATCGGGACGGGGCCGGCGGGGGCGACGGCGGCCGAGGTACTGACGGGCGCGGGCTGGTCGGTGCTGATGCTCGAGAAGGGGCGGAACCATCTGCTTGCGCTCGAGCCGCCATTCGGTCCGCTCGGCCACATCTCGAACGACGAGCTCAAGTTCATGCGCCGGCACTTCCTCGGCCCCGACCCGTGGCTCGAACCCCGAACGTTCCGTCGTACCGAAGACGACGGCGATCGACTCGAGACCGGCGACGTCAACAACCTGCCGTCGACCGTCGGCGGCGGCGGGTTCCATGCCGACGCCAAGTTGCCGCGCTTTCGCGAAGACGACTTCAAACCGCTGAGTACATCAGGTCCCGTCGAAGGCGCCGACATCGTCGACTGGCCGGTGGACTACGACGAGATGGAGCCGTACTACGCGGCCGCCGAGCGCGTGGTGGGTGTCGCCGGTGAGATGGGAACGAATCCGTTCGCGTCCTGGCGCGCCGACCCGTATCCGATGCCGCCCGGTGCCGACATGTACTGCGCCCTCCTCACGACCACGGCCGCAACTGATCTCGGCTTCCACCCGTACCGCGCCCCGACCGGAGTGAACAGCGTCGAGTACGACGGCCGCCCCGCCTGCAACAACTGCGGGTTCTGCGGGTTCTACGGCTGCCCGATCCACGCCAAGGGCGACCCCATCGCCCTGCTCTCACGGGCGCTCCACACCGGTCGGTG
>JANLTQ010000713.1:0-6307 GCA_031363005.1 Acidimicrobiia bacterium
GATGCGCAGGGTTGGCGTCGAACCAGCCGAGGTAGCGCTGGTAGACGGCCTTGGCGTTGTGGCTCAACGTGCCGTAGTAGCCGCGGATGTGAAACCGATCGTCGAGGCCAGGGGGACCGGTCAGCGTCTCGGCGATCTCCAGCGCAGTCTCGCCGTGGTTGGCGCGCCGCATGGTCTGATCGTGGATCCAGCGGTAGGTGTCTCGCTGCTCGGCCATGAACTCACGCGCGGCGTCATTCCCGAAGCGCGGCCAGTGGTGGCTCATGAACACGATGTCGGTCTCCGCGGCGAACAACTCGATCGACTCGTTGAGGTACTTGCTCCACGCGAGCGCGTCACGGATCTGAGCGCCGCGTGGCGTGTAGACGTTGTGGAGCGTTGCGCTGCAGTTCTCGGCCATGCACAGCAACCGGCGGTCCGGCAGGAAGATATTCATCTCCGCGGGCGCTTCGGTGTCCGGTGTGTATTGGAAGCGCAGGCGAACACCGTCGACGACGAGTTCTTCGCCGGTGTACGTGATCTCCCGAGTGGGCGCGATCAAGCCACTCGTGCCGAGCAAGGGAATGGCCTTGCCGAGGCCGCAGTCCACGTGGCCGTGCACGTCACCGGGGAGGAGGCGGCCGTACATGTAGCTCGCGCGGCGCAACATCGCGGGACCCGCGGCGACGTTCTCACTGATCGCCGCCTCGAGGAAACCAACCGGGGCGATCACCTGCACGCGCCCGGACTCGACGTCGGTGTCGGTAATGACCCCGCGCACGCCACCGAAGTGGTCGACGTGACTGTGCGTGTAGATCACCGCGACGACGGACCGTTCCGCGAAGTGCGCGTGGAGGAGTTCGAGTGCGAACGCTGCGGTCTCGGACGCGGTGAGCGGGTCGATGACGATCCAGCCGGTGTCCCCCGCGATGAACGTGATGTTGCTGAGGTCCACGCCCCGGACTTGGTACACGCCGTCGGCAACCTCGAAGAGGCCGTGGATCGCGTTGAGCTTCGCCTGGCGCCACAAGCTGGGATTGACCGACGCCGGCGCGTCCCCGTCGATGAACGTCCAATCCTCGGGATCCCAGATTGCGTGACCCCAGGACGGGTGCACCACCGGCCCGGGCAGCGGTGCGATGCGACCGCGGGTGGCGTCGGCGAAGTCACCGTCGGAATGGGGGAGCCTCGCCGCAATCGCCGCGTTGGTCTTCGTCGTGGCCGCGCTCGCCGGCTTGCGATCGGTTGTCTCCATACGTCCCCCAGGTACGTCCGCCTCGTCGACCCTGACGCCGACGCTACCCGTCTCGACTTTTT
The DNA here is from genome assembly GCA_031363005.1 of Acidimicrobiia bacterium. GTDB lineage: Bacteria > Actinomycetota > Acidimicrobiia > IMCC26256 > JAENVU01 > JAENVU01. The sequence continues at coordinate 1,297 of JANLTQ010000713.1, forward strand.
GGCTGCCGGGTTGCGGAAAAGACCATCCCCAGACAAAAAGTCGCGCCGGGGAAGGTGTCGGGTCCCGTGTCAAGTCGGTGAGCGAGCACCCCCGAGGGGATCGTCGGGATCGACGATGGGGGTCCAGAAGGCGAGCAACGTGGCCGCGGCTGCGAGATAGAGGCGGGCGGCCGGCGGGTCGGCGGCCATCGCGTCGAGGCAGGCGAGTGTGTATTTCACCAAGTGCGCATCGTGACGGGCACACGCGGCGGTCACGATGTGGGTGCGGATCGCCCCCAGCTCGTCATCGGTGGCGTGGAACGCGCGACCGGCGGCGCTCGTCATGCCGTTTGTGACCGCGTCGGCGAACGATCCTCCGGGAGTGTCGAGCTCGACCGTCGTAGGGATCGGCACGTCGGCCAGCGCAGCGAGAAAACCGACCACGTTCGACGCCGCAACCGCCACACCGAGCGACGGATCCTTCAGGCCGGGCGCGATCTCCAACGCAGCCTGCGACATCGTGAGGCAGTGACTCCACCCGTATGGGGCGTGTTCCGCGGGACCCATGATCATCGCCCGGGCTGCGGAACGCAGGATGATCGGGCGGGCGTCGTCGACGCTCACGCCACCAAGCGCGGGTCGCAACAACTCGGGCGCAGCCTGCTGGTCGACCTGATGCATCAGCGGGTAGATGAACGCGCTGCCCGGTAGGCCGAGCTGCGGGACCGAAGCCAGTGCATCGGCGAGTGCCGCCGCGGAGCCGCCGGTGGTCGGACGGTCCTGCACCCACTCGAGTTGGAGTTGGGGGAAGCGCCCGAGTTCGCGGGCCAGCGGACGGAGGAGCGCGGTCGCCGCCTCGCCGCGCGGCGACACCCGGGGCAGCTGGTACAAGAAGATCGGCGCATGACCGGCTGCGGCCACGCTGGGCAGGACGGCGTCGCCGATGAGATTTGTGAGTGCCGCACCCGAGACGCTCGCCGCGAGGTCGAGCGCCGCCTGATCGGTGGCTTCGAGATCTGCGTTCGACAGCGCGGCGACCAACGCGCCGGCAGCCGACTCTGGGGATTGTTCCGAGAGGTTTGGTGCGGCTGCGACCATCGCCGGTTGCGCTTCGAACTGCGTCGCGACTGCGACGAGTCGGAATCGGGAGATGGCGCGGCCCTCGGGTGCGACCCAGGGGAGCAGGGCCGCCCGAGCCAACACCTCGAGCGGCGCATGCAGGATGAACGAGTCCGCGTGTCCTTCTCGTGGATGTTGCACTCGGTGGGCGACGAGCGCCACCAGGTCGGCATCGGAGGTGTCGTCACCGCCGAACTCGGCGTAGGTGCGGTGGATGACGTCGGGATCAGTCACGGTTTCAGCCATGTCCGCTACCATAGAAGTTGAAGTTAACTTCACGTCAAGGAACTTCTTGGGAAGGGGGAGACGAGTGGACGATGAGCTGCTGCCGATCGGCGTTGTCGCCGACCGCACCGGGATCGCGGCCTCGGCCTTGCGGTACTACGAACGCGAAGGTCTGATCTGGTCGGTCCGCACCGACGGTGGCCAACGACGATACGAACGAGACATCTTGCGGCGGCTCGCGTTCATCCGGGTGGCCCAGACCGTCGGTCTCGGACTCGAGGAGATCCGCACCGCACTCGGGACTCTGCCGAGCGAACGGACGCCCAACAAGGCCGACTGGGATCGCATTGCTCGCGCCTGGCGACCCCGGCTCGACGACCAGATCGCGTCGCTCGAACGACTGCGCGATCAGCTCGGCGATTGCATCGGCTGTGGTTGCCTCTCATTGCGCGCGTGCGCGCTGTACAACCCCGAAGACGGCGCCGCCCGCCTCGGCTCCGGCCCCCGCTACCTCCTCGGCGATCTCCCCACAGACCTGGAGCCGGCCTGACAGACTCCGACGCATGAGTGAAGCGGGACCCACTACTGACTCCAGCCGGTCAACCAGCGGAACGGGGCCCGAGCGGCCCGGCCCGCAGGGCCAGGAGCGGGATTGATGGCTGGTCAAGTTCTGCTGACGTACGACGGTGCGATTGCGACGATCACGAATGACAATCCGGACGCGCACAATGCGTTCGACGACGAGATGGACGCGCAGCTCTTCGCCGCGTTGGCGGAACTGCGTGAACGTCCGGAGATTCGTGCGGTGATCTGGCGCGGCGAGGGCAAGTCGTTCTCCTCGGGCCGCGACGTGTCGTCGATCGGCAATCTCAAGGTCCCGATGAGCCACCACGAACTCATGCGGCGCGGGCATCGTGGCATTCAACAGATCTGGGAACTCGACGCTCCGATCATCGTCGCTCATCACGGCTGGACGATGGGTGGTTCGTTCCAACGGGCGCTGTTGTGCGACCTCCGGATTGCGGCCGAGGGCGCACGCTTCCGCCTGCCAGAGCTGACCTACGGCGTCATTCCCGACACCGGCGGTATGGGCGCCCTGTTCCAGATCGCCGGTCACGGGCTCGCCAGCGACCTCGTCCTCACCGGCCGGATCCTGAGCGCGGAGGAAGCGCTCACCCACGGGATCATCTCTCGCATCGTGCCGCGCGAAGAACTGGACGCGACGGCTCGGGAGATCGCGGAGCAGATCGCGTCGATGCCGGCGGTGTCGGTGAAGATGGCGCGCTCGGTGATCCGCAATCTCGCGCTCCCGGAGCTGCGCAGTTCGATGACCGACGAGATGATCGCCCAAACGTTCATCAGCCGCAGCGACGACATGGCCGAACTGCGAGCGGCACGCGCCGAAGATCGCGCACCGCATTACACGGGGAGCTGAACGATGACCGACGCTGCATCCGACGCCTTGATCGGCCTCCCCGCCCCGCCGGCCGCCGGCGTGAGCGCGCTTCCGGCCGAGACCTTCGCCGGTGCGACCGTCGTGGTCACCGGTGCGGGGACCGGACTCGGGAAGGCGATCGCTTCCGAGTTTGCGCGCCTGGGCGCGTCGATCGTGATTGCATCCCGCAAGCCGGAACATCTCGACGCCGGACGCGCCGCGATGGAGGCGATCGGCGCGCCCGTCCTCACCGTCGAGTGCGACATCCGGGAAGCCGACTCGATCGCCGCGATGTTCGACGCCGCGGTGGAGCAGTTCGGTCTGCCGTCGGTCCTGGTCAACAATGCGGCCGCCAACTTCCCCGTCCCCGCCGAGGACATGCCACCGACCGCGGGGCGCAGGGTGGTGCAAATCACGTTGCCCGGCACGTACCTGTGCAGCGGTGTTTTCGCGCGCGGCCACCTCGCCGCGCCCACGCCCGGATCCATCGTCAACGTCGGCGCGTCGTACGCGTGGACCGGGGGTCCGGGGTTCGCGCACTCGGCGGCGGCGAAGGCCGGCGTGAAGAACCTCACCGAGACCCTCGCCGTCGAGTGGGGCCCGTACGGAATCCAGGTCAACGGTCTGGTGCCCGGGCTCTTCCCCCACGCGGACATGACTGCGGACATCCAGGAAAATCTGAGTCGGACCCACGACAAGGACCCGTGCCAGCCCGCACTGCGCGTCGGCCAGGTGCAGGAACTGGGATGGGCCGCCACCTTCTTGGCTTCGCCCTACGCGCGCTTCGTGTCCGGTCACACGCTGGTGGTCGACGGCGCCAACTGGCAACGCCGCTCACTCACCAACCCACCCGTCGTCAGCGTCCGCAACCAGATGGGCCGCGACCCCTTCACCCTCTGACTCGCCCGCCCCGTCGCGACTTTTTGTCTGTGGATGGTCTTTTCCGCGACCCCACAGACAAAAAGTGCCGAAAACTAGGGCCGGCGGCCGGTGGCGTCGAGGAGACGGGTCTGGAGGGGAGCGTCTTCGGGCACGGTGCCGCTCGGGCCGTCGCCGAACGCGCCGATGGACCCGATGATGGGCAGCATCGGCTCGATCCCGGTCCACACCTGCTGCACCAAGTCTTCGGGCAGGGTCTCGTCGGCCCCGATGGCCCGGGCGAGATCCCACGCATGGAGGGCGAAGTCGCCGGTGCGGAACCCGAGCAGGACCGTGCCGGGGAACTCACCCCGCGGGTGATGGACGACGAGCTCGAGGGCGCCGTCCTGGGCAAAGGCATGCGCCTGCGCATCGGCCACTTCCACGAACCTGGCGACCGCGTCGGCCGGCTCGGGTTCACCAGTGAGGATCGCCTCGGCCGCTACGGTTGAGCAGCCGCCGAGGAGCGCAGCCGCCATGCGCGTGCCGGCGATCACATGCACGACGAGGTCGCGCACGGTCCAATCGCCGCACGGCGTCGGTCGGTCCCAGTCACCGGGACCGACCGCGCGTAGCCGACGTTCGAACTCCGAACGCGCGACGCCGAGTGCAGAGATCGGTTCCATCTCCGCACCATACGCGTCGCTACTGCGCAGAACGCGCCAATCACAGTGCGGTGTTGGTCACTCCGCGACGCGGGTGAGGGTGTTGCGGTCCCTGTGCGTCATCTTCTCGCCGAGCCGGCTGATGTAGACGTCCATCGTCTCGTCGTAGGACCACGTGTCGTCACCGACAGTGATTGTGATTTCGAAGTTGGTCGTGCTCGCGTGCTCGTCGACGTGGGGGTTCTGCAACACACCGAAGCCGGTCGAGCCGAGGTCCGAGCGGAGCGTGAAGGACTTGTCGCCGAGCTTCACCGAACCGCCGGAGAGGACGACGGTGCCACGCGGCACCATCACGCAGCGGTAGATCTCCTCACGCGCGGAGTCCCAGAGCCAGTAACCGACTTCGGTGTGGAAGGGATCTTCCTCATCGCCGCGCCAGGCCGCCATGCGGTAGTCCAGGCCGAAGAGCTGCTGGTGGCCGTTGTCCACCGGACCGAACGGGGAGAGCGTGACCTTCTCGCGAAACGGCGTGTCACCGATTTCGCCGTCGGCGTTGTGGAAGGACACGTCGACGCCTTGGGACCCTTCCCACATGCCGGCCAGTCCGGCGAGGGGTCCGAGTTGTTCCGGGGTCGGTGCAGCCATCGAGAAACTCCAATACGAGGTGTGGGGGTAGGTCTAGGACCGAATCTACGCGCCCGCACCCCGACGTGCTCGAACGCCCGACCTC
>JANLTQ010000715.1:0-2748 GCA_031363005.1 Acidimicrobiia bacterium
CTTCTCGGACCGTTCGATGCGGTACCGGTTCGTGTCCAACGTCGACGGTTCGGACTTCCGGGAAGCGACGCACGACCTGGATCCTGAAACGACACTGTTCATCGTGGCGTCGAAGACGTTCACCACACTCGAGACCATGACCAACGCGCGCTCGGCGCGCGACTGGTCGCTCGCGAAACTCGGTGACGACGCTGCGGTGGCACGTCACTTCGTCGCGGTGTCCACCAACGCCGACGAAGTGACCAAGTTCGGGATCGATCCGGACAACATGTTTGGGTTCTGGGACTGGGTCGGCGGCCGCTACTCGTTCGATTCGGCGATCGGCCTGTCGTTGATGTTGGCCATCGGATCCGATCATTTCGCAGAGATGCTCGCCGGGTTCCACGCGATGGACGAACACTTCCGCACCGCGCCGATCGAGTCCAACCTGCCGATGCTCATGGGTCTGATCGGCGTTTGGTACGGCAACTGTTTCGGCGCCGAGACCCTCGCGGTGCTGCCGTACAGTCAGTACCTCGCCCACCTGCCGGCCTACCTGCAGCAGCTGGACATGGAGAGCAACGGCAAGTCCGTCACCCGTGAGGGTGAGCCGGTCGGGATGCAGACGGGTCCGATCGTGTGGGGGCAGGCGGGGACCAACGGCCAGCACGCCTACTACCAGCTGATTCATCAGGGCACGAAGCTGATCCCGGCCGACTTCATCGGCGTGGCGCGAGCGGCCGAACCGCTCGGCGACCATCAGGACCTGCTGGTTGCAAACCTGCTCGCGCAGCCCGAGGCGCTCGCGTTCGGCAAGACCCGCGAAGAAGTTGTCGCCGACGGCGTGGAGGCCGACCAGGTCGAAGCACGCGTCTTCGCGGGCAACCACCCGAGCACCACGATCTTGATGCCCGAACTGACGCCCCACACGTTCGGTCAACTCATCGCGTTGTACGAACACAAGGTCTTCACCCAAGGTGCGATCTGGAACATCAACTCGTTCGACCAATGGGGCGTCGAGCTCGGCAAGCAACTCGCGCAGCGGATCGTCCCGGAACTGGATTCCGACGCGAAACTCACCCACGATTCCTCGACGAACGCGCTCATCCGCCGGTACCGGCAGCTGCGCGATCGTCGGGACTGAGAAGGAGTACAGCGATGCAACTCGGCATGGTGGGACTCGGGCGGATGGGGGCGAACCTCGTCCGCCGATTGATGCGAGACGGGCACGAGTGCGTCGTCTTCGACGTGAGTACAGATGCCGTGGCGGGCATGGTGGCCGAAGGCGCGACCGGTGCATCGAGTCTCGAGGACTTCGTCGGGAAGCTCAGCGCCCCGCGTGCCGCATGGATCATGGTGCCGGCCGCGTTCACCGGCAGCACCGTGACCGATCTCGCGGCGCTCATGGACGCGGGCGACATTGTGATCGATGGTGGAAACTCGTACTACCGCGACGACGTCGACCGCGCCGCTGCGCTCCAGCCTCAGGGCGTCCACTACGTGGACATCGGGACGAGTGGTGGCGTGTTCGGTCTGGAACGCGGGTTCTGTCTGATGGTCGGCGGTGAGACCGACATCGTGGAGCACCTCGATCCGATCTTGCGCACCATTGCCCCCGGGGTCGATGCGGCCGAGCGGACGCCGGGCAAGACCGGCGAACCGACGCCGGCCGAGCAGGGCTATCTCCACTGCGGGCCCGCCGGCGCCGGCCACTTCGTGAAGATGGTCCACAACGGCATCGAGTACGGGATGATGGCGGCCTACGCCGAAGGGCTCAACGTGCTGCACCACGCGAACGTCGGCCGCACCCAACGTGACCACGATGCGGAGACGACGCCGCTGCGTGATCCGCAGTACTACCAGTACGACTTGGATCTGCCGGCGGTGACCGAGGTCTGGCGGCGGGGCAGTGTGATCGCCTCCTGGTTGCTCGATCTCACTGCCCACGCGTTCTCCGAGTCGCCCACCCTCGACGGTTTCGCCGGACGGGTTTCGGACTCGGGTGAAGGACGCTGGACTGCACTGGCTGCGATCGACGAAGGCGTTCCGATCCACGTGTTGTCGGCCGCGTTGTTCGATCGCTTCGAGTCTCGTGAGGAATCGGAGTTCGCGAACCGGATCCTGTCCGCGATGCGCAAGGAGTTTGGTGGTCATGCCGAAAAGTCCTAACCGAGGCATCGGGAAGGCCGACGCCCTCTGTTGGTTCGGCGCGACGGGCGACCTCGGCTACAAGATGACGATTCCGGCGCTCTACGCGATGGCGCGCCACGGCCATCTCAACGTGCCGGTGATCGGCATCGCGCGGGACGCGCTCAAGCTCGTGGCGTTCGAGGAGCGGATGCGGGCGAGCATCGACGAACACGGCGGCGTCACCGACGCCAAGGCGCTCGACCACCTCATGGCCTCCATGCACTACGTGCACGGCGAGTACGCGGACCCGGCCACGTTCACCAAGCTGAAGCGTGAGCTGGACAAGGTGGGCGCGAAGGCGCCGGCGCACTATCTCGCGATCCCGCCGAGCATGTTCGGGCCGGTCGTCGAAACCCTCGGGTCATCCGGTGCGGCCGAGAACGGGCGGCTCATTGTCGAGAAGCCGTTCGGCCGTGACCTCGAATCGGCACTCGATTTGAACCGGATCGTTCACTCGGTGTTTCCCGAAGAGCGCGTGTTTCGGATCGATCATTTCCTCGGCAAAGAGGAGGTGCAGAACCTTCTGTATTTCCGGTTCGCGAACTCGTTCCTCGAGCCGATCTGGAACCGCAACTACAT
>JANLTQ010000724.1:0-2025 GCA_031363005.1 Acidimicrobiia bacterium
GGTCCCGATGCCACGGTCGTGCTCGCGACCCTCGTGGTCGGCGTGTGCACGTTCGAGTTGTTCCAGGCCCTCCACACTCGTGGTTTCCGCCCGGCGACGGCCATCGCAATGCTCGGTTCCCTCACGATCGTGCCGCTCGCGTACAACCGCGGCGAGTTCGCATTCGTGTTCATCCTGCCGTTGGTGATGGTCTTCACCTTGCTGTGGTTCGTGTTCGAGGTCGTCCACACCCGGCCGATGGTCAACGTGGCGGTCACCGTCGGCGGGTTCGTGTACGTCGGCGTTATCGGCGGTTTCGCCGGACTGTTGCTCACCTCGGAGAACGGCGTCGGCCTCCTCCTCGGGGTCGCAATCCCGGTGATCGCCTATGACATCTTCGGCTATCTCATCGGTTCCCAGCTCGGCAAGACGCGCCTGGCGCCGGCGATCTCGCCCAACAAGACCGTCGAAGGTCTCATCGGTGGGATGACCGGTTCGATCATCGTGTCGGTGCTGATCGTGAAGCAGATCACTCCGTGGGGAGATCTCACCGACGCGTTGGCGCTGGGGATCACGGTGGCGTTCATGGCTCCACTCGGGGACCTCGCCGAGTCGATGCTGAAACGTGATCTCGGCATCAAGGACTTCGGGGCGATCCTCCCCGGCCACGGCGGTGTCTTGGACCGCTTCGACGCGCTGCTGTTCTGCATGCCTGCGGTGTACTTCCTCGCCCGGGCGCTGACGATCGGTTGAGCGGGCCTCGCCGCGTCGTCCTCCTCGGGTCGACGGGCTCGATCGGGACGCAGGCGCTCGACGTCATCCGTTCCCATCGGGACGAGTACGAAGTGGTCGCCCTCGCAACGGGGAGCAACGCCGAGCTGCTCGCGGCCCAGGCCGAAGAGTTCGGGGTCCCGTCCGATCGAGCGCTGCTCGCCGGCAACCGCCCGGAGGTGCTCGGAGAACTCGCTTCACTCCCGGACGCCGATGTGGTGCTGAACGGCGTCGTGGGCTTTGCCGGCTTGCCCGCCACGATCGCGGCACTGACTGCCGGGAAGCGCCTGGCGCTGGCCAACAAGGAGAGCCTCATCGCCGGTGGTCCCGTGGTGAACGCGGTCCGGCGTGCCGGTGGCGGTGAGATCGTGCCGGTGGATTCCGAACACTCGGCGATCTACCAAGCGCTGCGGTCCGGGCGAGCGTCCGAGGTGGCGTCCATCGTGTTGACCGCCAGTGGTGGTCCGTTCCGGGGTCGCACGCGCGAGGAACTCGAGCACGTTGGTATCGCCGATGCGCTGGCCCATCCCACATGGTCCATGGGCCCGAAGATCACGATCGACTCGTCGACCCTCATGAACAAAGGACTCGAGGTCATCGAGGCGCACGAGCTGTTCGGCGTGTCCTTCGACCAGATCGAGGTGGTGGTCCATCCCCAGTCGGTGGTCCACGGAATGGTCACGTTCTGCGACGGCGCCACGATCGCCCAGCTGTCGATGCCGGACATGCGCCTGCCCATCGGGCTGGGCCTCGGTGCCCCGGAGCGGTTGGACCAGGCCTTCGGACCGGTGGATTGGTCCACGCTCGGGACTCTCACCTTCGAGCCCCCCGACCTCGAAGCGTTCCCATGTCTGTCCCTGGCCTACGCAGCAGGGCGCACCGGTGGTGGGGCCCCCGCCACGCTCTCAGGAGCCAACGAAGTAGCAGTGGAGGCGTTCCTGGCCGGTCGAATCGCATGGTTGGCGATCGCCGAGACCGTCGACGAGGTACTCCAGCATGGGACCGGGAACGTCGATGACGTTCCTGACGTTCTGGAAGCGGACCGAGTCGCGCGCGCCCGCACTGCGACGGTGATCGAAAAGCGAGCAGCTGCGTGAAAGACCCGTTCGGAGACAACGAACCGCCCGTCGAGACCCGGAAGGCGATCACCGGAATCAGCCTGACCGTCGTTGCGGTGATCGCGCTCGTCATCGTGCGCCCGTCGCTCGCAGTGACGGTGGCGATCATCGTCGGGCTGATCATGACGATCATGCTTCACGAGTGGGGCCACTACAT
>JANLTQ010000729.1:0-3651 GCA_031363005.1 Acidimicrobiia bacterium
GCGCGGTGCCGGATCTCGACGCCTGGGTGCCCGCCCTGGAAGCCGTCGCCGCGACCGCTGCAGGCAGGAGCAAACCGTAGGGCTACTCCGCGAATGCCGGCGACATCACCGACGGATCGAGGTACTCGTCGACGTGATTGATGCGGTCGCCACGCACGCTCACGATCAAACACGCAGGCATCGCAAAGGACTTCCCGGTCGCAACCACCGTTGCGTGGAGCACGTGCTGTTGGAGCACCCCGCCCTCGATCTCGACTCGACGGATGATTTCGTACCGTCGGTCCCGCGTCTGTGACACCAGCCATTCCAAGACTCGCAACGCCGAATCCAGCTCGCGGGCTTTGCCGTCGAAGTTCGCCCAGACCACGACGTCGGGCGAGTAACAGACCTTCACGCCCTCGATGTCGCCGGTCTCGATCGCGCTCATCAGGTTGGCCACGACGTCGCTCGATGAGATCATCGGTCCATCATGCCCGACGGCCTGGGCGAGCCGGGTTGGGCGGCGCGCCGAACGGCTGCCTAGCCTGCTCGCTCATGTCTGAACGCACGAAGAACATGCCCCGTCGGTCGTGTCACGCCACACCGGGTTCGAACGAGAAAATGCTCGGCAAGGCCCCCGGCCTCGGTGCCGATCAGGTCTTCCTCGACCTCGAGGATTCGGTCTCGCCGCTGGAGAAGGAAGCAGCACGCGAGAAGATCGTCAACGCGATCAAGAACCAGGACTGGGGCGACACCGTCGTCTGCGTCCGGGTCAACGCGTGGGACACCGAATGGACGTATCGGGATGTCATCACCATCGTCGAGAACGCCGGTGACCGGCTCGACGAGATCATGCTGCCGAAGGTGGAGAACGCCGCCCAGGTGGTCGCGCTCGACTTGCTCCTCACCCAGATCGAGAAGACGATCGGGCGCACGAGCCGCGTCGGTATCGAGGCGCAGATCGAGACAGCACGGGGCCTGATCAACGTCGAAGAGATCTGCGCCGCGAGCGACCGGCTCGAGACGATCATCTTCGGTCCGGCGGACTTCGCGGCGTCCACCGAGATGCCCGTGCTCACCGGTGGTGTCCAGATCCCCGAGTACCCGGGCGACCACTTCCACTACGTCTTCAGCAAGATCCTCATGGCCGGTCGGGCCAACGGCTTGCAAGTCATCGACGGCCCCTTCCTCAAGATCCGTGAGCTCGACGCGCTGCGGGACTACGCGATGCGTACCCGTATCCTCGGGTTCGACGGCAAGTGGTCGCTCCACCCAGACCAGGTCACGGTCATCAACGAGGTGTACACGCCGACCCAGGAACAGTTCGACAAGGCGTTCGACATCCTCGACGCGTACGAGAAGGCCACCACCGAGGGCGAGCGGCGCGGTGCGGTCATGTTCGGCGACGAGATGATCGACGAAGCGTCCCGCAAGATGGCGAACAAGTTCGTCTCCCGCGGCGAGCGCGCCAAGATGGTGCGCAGCGCAGGCTGACCATGAAGGGTGCGTCACAGTCCGCGCGAGCGGAGCGCCCATTTGTGGTGCGCAGCGCGGGCTGACCATGAAGGGTGCGTCACAGTCCGCGCGAGCGGAGCGCCCATTTGTGGTGCGCAGCGCGGGCTGACGTCGCGAGTGGCGCGACGAATCAGGCCGTTTTTGAGCGCTGAAACAGGGTTGAGAACCGCGGCGAGCATCGGCGGTGCTTCTAGCCTGAGGTGATGGCGCCGAGAGAAGTGGTCATCGTCGGCGCGGGGGTCATGGGCGCGGCTGCTGCGTGGCAGATCGCCCGCCGTGGTGACCGTGTGACGGTCGTCGAACAGTTCGAGGACGGTCACGATCGCGGCAGCTCACACGGCGCGTCGCGGATCTTTCGTCTCGGCTACCCGGACCCGTTTTGGGTCCGCCTCGGATGCGAAGCGTTGGAGGTCTGGCACGAGCTCGAGCAGGAGGCCGGACTCGGTCTGATCGTCTCGACCGGTTCGGTCGACCACGGCGACGCCGCGCAGGTGACCGAAGTATTGGCTGCGATGGACGCCGAGGGCGTACCCGTCGAGTTGCTCACGCCGGCTGTCGCGCAGGAGCGATGGCCCGGAATGCGGTTCGAAGGTTCGGTCGTGTTCCAACCTGGCGGCGGGCGGATCGCGGCCGGCGCGGCCCGCCTGGCGATGATCGAACAGGCACAGCGCAACGGTGCGAAGTTCGTGTGGGACCAGGCCGTGAAGGCCGTCGAACCGGACGGTGAGGGTGCTCGCGTCGTGCTCGATGACCTGGCGCTGGATGCCGATGTGGTCGTCGTCGCGGCTGGGGCGTGGTGCGCGGGGCTGCTGCAGGATCTCGCCCCGATACCGCCACTGCGCGTCACCCAGGAATCGGTGTTCCACTTCCTGCCCGCGGAAACGCCGTCGTGGTGGCCGAGCTTCATTCACCACGAAGGCGGCATGACCATCTACGGGCTCGAGACGCCTGGTGAAGGTGTGAAGTTGGCCGAACACCACACCGGTCCGCAGGTCGATGCCGACACCCGAGACGGCATGGTCGATCCCGGCAGCCGCGAGCGGATCGTGCAGTTCGTCGAGCGGTGGATGCCCGGTCTGGTCCCCGTGCCGGCAACCGAGACGACGTGTCTCTACACCACCACGCCGACCGAAGATTTCGTGCTCGACCGCGTCGGCCCGGTCGTCGTGGCGTCACCGTGTTCAGGTCACGGCTTTAAGTTCGCGCCGCTCGTCGGCCGGATGATCGCCGATGTGGTCGACGGTGCCGACGCGCCGGAACGGTTTCGTTTCGCTCGCTGATCAGGGCGCCGGCGGGTGGTCGACGTCGTCAATGAAATCGTCGATGTTCTCGATCGGTTCGATGCCGTGCCGGTTGGACCACGCCACCCACGCGACGACGCCGCCGACCGAGGCAAGCGTGAGCCACAACTGATTCGCTCCCACCCAGTCCAGCACCTGCAACATTGTCCCGCGGAACACGTCGGCGAGTGACCGGACCGCCCAGACCCGCAGGGCGATGCTCGAGAGCGCGACGCCGAAGAAGAGTGGGGCAGACATGCCGTCGGCACCGGCGAGCATCGCGGCGATGGTGCCGGGGAAGCAGAACGTGATCGGAACGCGTGCCCGATGGAACTTGCGTTCGATCCAGAGCAGCGGCCGCATCGCGTTGCCGCTCTTTGCTTCCAGCCAGCGCAACGCACCGTCGCCGAACCAGCGGCCGAGGGTGAAGTACACCGTGAGCAACACGGAACCGCGGACGAGCGGAATCAGGAAGAACCACAGGGTGTCGACCTTGGCCGACGCGAGGAACAGCCACCGCAGCCGAGGGTTCAGGATCAGCAGCACGATGGGCGCATCGTGCGCGAGGGTGGGCGCGAGCGCGTTCCCGACGTAGCCCGCGATGGTGAAGAGGGCTATCGGAATCGCGAGCAGGGTGATCCGACTGCGATGTCGGGACGGATCCGTACCCGGTTCGGTCATCCGTGCAGCCTGCCAGGTAACGCACCCCGTCTCGGAGATCGAGACCAGTACGGTGCGGCGATGATGTCCGCGGCGGAAGTTCACCGCGTCCTGGACACCCTGGAGGCGGCCGACCTACGCGCGTGGGTCGAAGGGGGCTGGGGGATCGATGCCCTCGCCGGACGAGAGACCCGCGACCACGACGACCTCGACCTCG
>JANLTQ010000730.1:0-4665 GCA_031363005.1 Acidimicrobiia bacterium
CCATCGTGCTTCCACCCTGGTTACCGATCTCCAACAAGACGGTGAACGCACGGTCGAGATCCGTCAGGCCGGCCGGGTCGCCACTTCGGGCCCGTTCGGCGCCGAGCACCATCAACGCCGTCGAGAGCCAGAACGGTATTCCCAACTCTTCGGTCAACATCACGTTCTCGATCGCCGCGTCGATCGCGAGCGTTCCCTCCCGGCGCAAATGCCGGGCGAGCGCAACCGCATGGCGCGCCATCGCCTGGGTCAACGACGACGGCAATCGCTGGGCTCGCTCGTCGCCGTCGAGCGCGACCGCGAGTGACGCATCCGGTCTTCCGACCCACCACAGAGCCCACGACATCATCGTCCGGCCGAACACCCCCTGGTCGTGGCCGACTCCGTAGGTGATGGTGAAGAAGTCACCCTCGCGCTCGAAACCCACGCCGGTTTCGGAATGCCCGAGGGAACGAGCGCCATCGCCCTGGAACAGGTACGCCATACCGAGGGTGCAGTGACCTCGGAGCGACGCGATTCGAGATTGCGACGATTCCGCGATCTCGAGAATGCGCGTCGCCAGGTCGATCGTCTTGTCCAGGTCGCCGCGGTCGGACCAGTACATCGCCGCGCCGTTCATCGCCGAGGTCAACTCGTCGAAATTGCCGATCCGCTCGGCGAGGGCCATCGCGTCCTCCCAGACCGGGATCACGTCACCGCTGCCCGGACCGGCGGTGCCCATGAAGGCGTTCGCCAACAGGATGAGGAGTGAGAGGAGGAGTTCGTCACGCTCGGGACCGGACTCCAACGAGCGCAGAAGTTCGATGCCCGTCTCGTAATGGGTGATCGACTCCTGCAGGGCGGCGCGCTCGACGGCGCGGCGGCCGGCGAGCCCGAAACACCGAGCCGCCTCGAGGGTCCGGTCCGACTCGCGGTAATGGTGGCCGACGAGTTCCGGCGCTGCATCGGCCTGGAGCGGATATTCCGTCGTGAGCACCTCGGCCACCCGAGCGTGAAGCTCGCGACGACGCCGCCGCAGCATGCTCGCGTAGGCCGCGTCTTGGATGAGCGCGTGTCGGAACACGTACCGAGTGCCGTCGGCGGACCAGCCCGACGACACGATGCCCGCGTCCCGCAACCGCACCAGCGACGCAAGGACCTCTGCTTCGGGCACGTCGAGCACCGCACCGAGCAACCCGACGGGAAAGTCCCGCCCCAGCACCGACGCGGCCTGGGCGGTGACGCGGTCGTGCCCAAGCCGGTCGAGACGCGCGGCAAGAACGCTTTGGAGCGTCTCCGGCAGCTTCCCGCCGGTGTCGGCAGCCTCGCGTACGAGTTCCTCGATGAACAGTGGGACACCGTCACCGCGCTCGGCCAACGCGGCGACTGCGGCCGGGGGGAGGTCCAACTGCTGCGCGAGCCGTGCCGCCAAGGCATGACTGTCCGCAGCACCGAGCCGACCCACGGAGAGCCGCGTGAACGCCGTGGGTTCCCACCCGTCCGGGAGCTCCACCCGCGAAGTGCAGACACACGCGACGGCGCGGTTCGCTGCACGGGCAGTCACCCGCCGCAAGAGTTCGACGGTCGACGGATCGGCCCAGTGCAGATCCTCGGTGACGAGTACCAGCGGCGCTTCGTCCGCGAGGACGAGCGCCCATTCGACCAATGCGTCGAGCAGCCGGTGCCGTCGTACCTCGGGACTCAAGTCGCGCAGCACCGTCCCGGCGTCGACCTCGATACCGAGGAGATCCGCGACGAACGGTAGGGCATCCGACGCGCCGTCGCCGAGCACACTCAAGCCAGTTTCCAGCCGCTCTCGTTGGGTGGCGTTGTCCTCGCGGTCGCCGATCTCGAGCAACCTGCGCAGACCCGTGGTCACGGGCAGCAACGGACTCGCCGATGCCAGCTCCGAACACTGGAACTCGAGCCACCGGTGCGGTCGGGCATCGAGTGCCTCGAACAGCGCTCCGACGAGCGTGGACTTTCCGACGCCGGGTTCGCCGGTCACGAGCACCGTTTGGCAGCCCTGGTCCGCCGCCCGGTCGACGGCCTCCACCATGGTCGCGGTCTCGGCGTTGCGGCCGATCGGAGATGGTGCGCTCTCCCGCACGCGTCCAGCACCGGCGGCTCCGGCGGTCCCGGCAACATGCCAGACGCGTACCGGTCGGTCGATGCCCTTGAGTTCCGGGGTTCCACAATCGGTCAGCGAGTACCGGCCTCGCAACACCCGCACCGTCGTCTCACTCGCCACCACACTCCCCGGCGACGCGAACCCTTCGAGGCGCGCCGCGACGTTGGTCGTGCTTCCGAACAACGACGTGTCAGAGCGATCGTTGCTTCCCATTGCCCCGACGACCACCGGCCCGGTGTGGATTCCGACTCGCGCTTCGAGGTTGGTGGCACCGAGGCGGATCGCTCGGGCTCGCAGTGGCCCCAACGACTCGAGGATGGTCAGTCCCGCCATGACCGCGCGATCAGCATCGTCCTCGTGAGCAACCGGGTACCCGAAATACGTCAGCAAACCGTCGCCGAGGAACTGCGCCACCGATCCGCCGAAGCGGTCCACGATCTCCCGGCCGAGCTCCTGGTAGCCGAGGACGAGTTCCCCGAGATCTTCGGGATCGAGGTGCTCCGACAGCGCAGTCGACCCGACGAGATCGCAGAACATCACCGTCACGTGGCGGCGTTCGCCGTCGACGCGCGGCGCCGCGGCCCGGGCCGCGAGTGCGGTGCCGCACGAGCCGCAAAATCGAGCGTCCTCGAGGCTCTGGGACCCACACTGCGTACAGAACACGATCCTGCCGTTTCGTCGCGGACGGGCGGGAGTGTAGGCACCAAATCCCAGTTCGTGCTGCTGAGCGCGGTCGGCCGACCGCCGTCTGTTGTCGAGCCGTCCCCACTGCGATGACTCGGCGCAGTTCTCACGACTCGATTCACCCGAGTGTCCCGCTCGCGTACGCTCCGGGACTCGCACCCCGGGGGAGCCATTTCGATGCACGTACCGCTGACCACACTCGATTTCCTGCACCGAGCCGAGGAGGTGTACGGCGCCCGTCCGGGCGTGACCGACGAACCGAATCCACCCGGCGACGGACTCGGAACCATCACCTACTCGGAACTGGCGCGCCGGGCTCGGTCGCTCGCGGTCGCGTTCGACGATCTCGGCCTCGGTGCCGGCGAACGCATCGCGATCCTGTCCCCCAATGCCGGCCGGTTCTTGATTGCGCTCTTCGGAGTCCCCGCCCACGGTCGTGTGCTCGTCCCGATCAACTTCCGACTCAATCGCCACGAGATCGCCTACATCATCGAACACTCGGGGGCGACCGCGTTGCTCGTCGACCCGGAGTATGACGATCTCACCCGAGACATTCCGGTCCACCATCGATTCGTGCTCGGCGCCGAGACCGACCGAGACCTGTTCGAGCGCGCCGGCACACCCGCGCTCGAAAGCAACGACGAAGCTGCGACGGCGACGATCAACTACACCTCAGGGACCACCGCCCGACCCAAGGGCGTCCAGATGACCCATCGCAATCTTTGGCTGAACGCGGTGACCTTCGGCTGGCACATGGGCGTCTCGGACCGCGACGTATATCTGCACACGTTGCCGACGTTCCACTGCAACGGCTGGGGGTTGCCGTTCGCACTCGCGGGAATGGGCGCGCGACAGGTCGTCCTCCGCAAGGTCGACGGCGAAGACATCCTCGATCGCATCGAGCGCGAAGGGGTCACGTTCCTTGCCGGCGCGCCGGCCGTCGTCACGGCAACTCTTGACGCGGCCGAGGCCCGCACCCACCGGGGCGAGTCGGTCCCCGGGCGCGGCACGGTTCGGATCGTGGTAGCCGGCGCACCTCCACCGTCGAAAGTCATCGAGCGGGTGGAGGCCGAACTCGGCTGGGAGTTCATGCAAATTTACGGGCTCACCGAAACGTCACCGCTGTTGACGGTGAACCGGGCGCCGGCCGAATACGACGACCTCGATGCTGCCGAGCGAGCCCGGCGGCTCTCACGTGCGGGGGTGCCTGCTATCGGCGTGCGGATGCGCGTGAACGGCGACGGCGAACTCCTCGCCCGATCGAACCACGTCTTCGAGGGCTACTGGGCCCAACCCGATGCCACCGCGGAAGCGGTGGTCGATGGTTGGTTCCACACCGGCGACGGCGGCGAACTCGACGACGCGTACGTCGTCATCTCGGACCGGAAGAAGGACGTGATCATCTCCGGCGGAGAGAACGTGAGCTCCATCGAGATCGAGGACTGCCTGTTCCAACACCCGGCGGTTGCCGAAGCCGCCGCGATCGGCGTCCCGGACGACAAGTGGGGCGAAACCGTGAAGGCACTGGTGGTCCTGCGGGCCGGTCACGAGGACGTCGACGAAGCCACGCTCATCGAACACTGCCGCGGCCGCATCGCGCACTACAAGTGTCCGACCTCGATCGAGTTCCGACCCGAGTTGGCCCGGACCGCGACCGGCAAGCTCCAGAAGTTCAAACTCCGCGCGCCCTACTGGGAAGGCCGCTCCCGCCAGATCAACTAATCGGCCTCAGGGTTCGCGATGGTCGATCGCGACCTTGATCGCGCCCGACGTCTCCTGGTCGGCAAGCGCGGCAAACGCGTCCCGCCACTCCTCGAGTCCGAACGTGTGTGTGAGCATGCCGGTGAGATCGATCCGCCCGGCCGTGACGA
>JANLTQ010000044.1:0-5354 GCA_031363005.1 Acidimicrobiia bacterium
GCAGTGCTTCTTGCGGCAGCGTGGCCAGGTGCAGGAAGCGAGCGCGGCGGGCAGCGTTGATGCATGCCACTCCCCGACGGGCTGCGGCCGTACGGGTGTCTTCGGTCGTGGGCGGGTAGGTGGTGATGACGAACCGTGCGCCCGCCGTCTGCACCCGGCGCGCCACGTGGACCAAGTCGTCGCGCAAGCGGTCCTTCCAGGCGGCGTCGCACGGCCGGCGCTCTCTACCGTCGAACTCGAGCGTCATGTTGCCCTCGGCCCAAGCGAACATGACCACGGTGTCCGGATGCAGTCTCGTCAGCGCATCCGACCAGTGCGCGTCGCAGCTCGGTGGATTCGGACGGGTCTCGTCCAGCGCGGTGTAGGTCACGGCTGATGCTCCCGACGGCATGACGCACGCGAGAAGGGAGGTGTTGGCGACGACCATCGGAGCAGACGTTGGGACCTTCGCAAGCGCGGCGCCGGCGTGGACGCCGACCGAATCGCCGATGACCATGACGCGTCGGGTGCGCGGCCCTAGCTCCGCCGCGTTCGCCACTGCCCGATCGATCTGTGAACGGATTGCGGATTCTCCCGGCGGTCCGGACGCCCTCGCGGTGCTCACGACCACGCCGAGCATCAGGACGCCGGCCAGCGCGGGAACGGCTGCGCACCACTGGCGCTTCGTCCCCGCGCCGCGACGTATCGGCCGCTCGAGCAAGAAATAGGACGCGACCGCGATGATCAGCGTGATACCGAACTGAGCCGCGAAGAGGACCCATCCGCCGACGCCGACGCGACGCTCCGTCAGTACGACGTCCACGGGCCAGTGCCAGAGGTAGACGCCGTACGACACCAGCCCGAGCCAACACAGCGGACGCCAGGAGAGCAGGCGCCCAAGCACCAGACGGTCGGGCTGCACCGAGGCCGCGATGACCAGTGTGGCCGCAACGCCGACCAGGAAGAACCCGCCGCGGTAGAGCGCGCTCGTCTGGCCGTCCACCGTCGACCACGCCACCGCGAGCACAACCGCACCCGCGATCGCAGCGCCCTCCAGGACCAGCCGGCCCGGTCCGCGGCGCTCGGTTCCCCACACCCTGAAGGCTGCGGCCAACGCGCCACCGAGGAGGACCGACCCGGCCCGGGTGTCGGTGCCGAAGTAGACGCGGGAGGGATCGCCACCGGCGTAGAGGAGCCCCATGAGCGTGTACGAGAGGGCCGCGAGGAACAGACAACCGACCAATAGCACCGACGCGAACCGTTCCCGCCACCACGCCAAGACGCCGACGAAGACCAGCGGCCAGACGAGATAGAACTGCTCCTCAATGGCGAGGCTCCAGGTGTGGTTCAACGGTGACGGGGCGCGGAACAGCGCCCAGTAGTCCTGATCCGTGAAGACGGCACGCCAGTTCGCCACGTACGCGATCGTCGCCAGCGCGTCGCCGCGGATTTGTGCGAGCTCCGCCGGCTGCGCGAGGAACGCGCAATAGGCGGCGACACCGACGAGCAGTCCGCCGAGGGCCGGGAGCAGCCTCCGAGCGCGACGCGCCCAGAAGTGGCCGAGTCCGACCCGACCGGCATTGCCGGACTCGACGAACAGCAGGGAGGTAATGAGGAAACCGGAAAGGACGAAGAAGAGGTCGACACCGAGATAGCCGCCGCGAAGATGCCCGGCATGGAAGAGGACCACGGCGGCCACGGCCGCTCCGCGCAACCCGTCGAGTGCGGGGACGTGACGAAGCTGCACGGGATGGGCCACAGCGTCATCGTCGCACGGAAGGGTTCCACTCCCTGTGCGGTCTGAATCACGAAGACAGGGCGCGCGTTTGGGAGCAGTTCCGACCTTGAGCCAGACCGCGCTAGCTGTGACGACCGGAATCGGCTCGCCCTCGAAAGGGGATGCGGCGAGACGCCGCGATCGTCCGCCAAACCCGGCTCCGCCCCCACCTGGCGAGTTCGGCCCCGATCATGCGCCGATCCCGCCGCCTCAACGCAACCGGCCTCGGTCATGGAACTGGGATCTAACGGACGCCTGCGGACCTGGGCGGTCCAACATGCCCCGCCCGCCGAAGCGCTGCAAGTGGGTCTGTCCGAGTCGTGTCGAAGGCGGACGCGACGGTGGGTTGCGGGAGGTCGTGATCAAAGGTCGCGGATCGGTGGTCTTCGGTGTTCGTGGCGAAGATCGGACGGACCTGCGGTGCCGAGCCTTGGACGAGCAGCCGTCCGGCACGAACTGCCGACGTGAGCGAGCGGTGATCGACGGCGCAATGCGTTCGTCCTGGGCGAATTCAGCGGTGCCCGTGGGCCTGTGCACGCATGTCGGTTCGTAACTCGACGAGCGCAGCACGCGTGGTCCCAGTCCGCCACTGCAGCATCACGACGAGCGACGGCCAACCGAACGCCACGTAGGCGAGGACGATGCCGGTCCTCCAGTGGTCTCGGTTGCCATAACCAACCCAAAGGCTGCGACGGAAGCCGCCGATGTCGCGGTGGCAGCGACGCGCCGGCACCACACACACGACATAGCCGAGGAACACGAACGCAGCGAAGCCGTTCATCATCCAGCGTCACTCCTCACGATCGTCTCCCCGGTGCAACGTAGCCGTCGCGATCGGCGCCACACCCTCGAGCGAACTTCTTGCCACGCCGCCAATGCCTCTGTTCAGCACTGGCTGCGGGATGAAGAGAGACGAGAGGTACAGACGCGCGCGAAAAGTGAGACGGACTGATCGTCGGGACGCGCGAGTCGACCTGAGATCTATACGCCAAACCGGGGGTGAACGTATTGGAGCCTCCGACGCGCAGCAGATGCACTCGACGCCCAGTTTTCGGGGCGACCGGGTCGCGCGCCATGGACGGGCCACGACGACACCGGCCGTCTTCCGAAGATGCCGCTGACACGGCGGTCGACCAGCCGAAACGGTGGTCGGGATGCCGGGATTTGAACCCGGGGCCTCAGCGTCCCGAACGCTGCGCGCTAACCAAACTGCGCCACATCCCGTAAGGGGCGAGAGTGTAGCGACCCGTCAGGCGGGAGCTGGAGCCGTTGCCGTGCCGAGCAGTGGTTTCGCCGCGCGGCGGAGGATGCCGGCGTCGATCGGCTTGACGAGTTCGGCGTCGGCGTCGGCCCGGATCGCCAGGAATCGGTCTGCTTCCCGGTCCAGGAGCAGCAGGATCTTGGTCGACGGGATGCGCCCCTCGGCGGCCTCCATGCGCAGGTCGATCGCGCAGGCGACGCCGCCCATGTTGGCAATCTGCATGTCGAGGATGACGAGGTCTGGAGCGTGCTCGGACACCGCTCCCCGCACGTCTTGGCCGCGGCGAACCTCGATGACTTCCTGGCCCACACCGGTGAAAGCCGTCGTCACCTGGTCTCGAATCCAGGACGCTTCGGCGGCAACGAGAATCGTGGTCACCGGCGGGAGGCTACCCGTCGCCCGGAACCAGTTTCGCCTCGATGTCCGGCGGGGCGAACAGGATCCGGCCGATGACGGCGAGGGCGGTGAAGTCATGCACGTCGTGAGGCAGGTAGGGGACGAACGCCACCGCCGCGGAACGCGTGCGAACGCGGACGGTTTCGATCTGCGCCCGTTCCCGCTCGGCGATCTCGTTGAACTCGGCGAGGTTCTGATAGCGGGCGGCGAGCCGGTCCCGCGCCTCGCGTTCGGTATCCCGTCCGAGCACGAGCTCGCGCAGGGTCTCGACCCGTGCCCGCAACCCCGCGGACAACTCGGTCCCGAATTGCGGATGGACTCGATTGACGACGAGCGCGTCGACCGAGAGATCGTGGTCACCGATCTGTTCGGCGAAGAAACGGGCTTCTTCGATCGCGTCACGCCGCGGCGAGGTGACGAGTACGAATCGAGTCTCCGGCTGTTGGAGGATCTCGACCACGCGCGCCGCTCGCGTCCGGAACCCTTCTTCCATGCCTTCGAAGGAACGGAAGAACGTGACGATGTCGTCGACAACCTCGCCGCCGATCACCTTGGAGACGGTCCGGATGAAAGCCTGAACCGCGGCACCGGCGATCTTCAGGTACGTGCGCGTCGGCACCATCAACACGCGGAACACTGGGTTGTTCAGGAGTCGCAACAGTCGTGCGGGCGCGTCGAGAAAATCGAGCGCATGGCGGCTCGGCGGAGTGTCCACCACGATCAGGTCGAAGCCACCGTCTTCGTGCAGCTCGTGCAACTTCTCCATCGCCATGTACTCCTGGGTGCCCGAGAGCGCCGAGGAAATGTTGCGGTAGAAGTTGTTGGCGAGAATGCGTTGCGCCTGCGCAGGTGAGTCGGCGTAGCGCGTGACGAGGCCGTCGAACGTGCTCTTGGTGTCCAACATCATCGCGGAGAGTTCGCCACCCTCGACGCGGGTGTTGTCGGGATCCCAACGAGCGACGTCGATCCGACGCGGTTCGTTCGCGAGTTCGTCGAGGCCGAGTGCATTCGCGAGTCGCTTGGCCGGGTCGATCGTGACAACAACACAACGCCGCCCGCGTCTCGCGCCTTCGATTGCGATGACCGCGGCGGTGGTGGTCTTGCCGACGCCGCCGGATCCGCAACACACCGCAATGCTTCCGTGATCGACGACGTCGTTGAGATTCGGGGCGCTCACAGCGCGGCCAGACCGTCGATGAACGCGTCGGCGAGTTGTTCGATCTCGGCCGGTCCGATCTCGGAGGTGAACAAGAACGGGAGTCGGATCTGCGGCAGCGGCAATGCCTCGGCGAGGCGATCGGCCTGCGCGAGTTGGATCTCGGTGCGTTCGGCGCGAAAGGCGGCGGCGGCGGCGAGGTCCGACGCCTCGTGGTCGGAGACGAAGACGTCGATCATTTGGCCGTCGGCTTGCGCGGCGGCCGCGGTGGCGGAGGCCGCAGGAAGGGCCAGGTCCGGATAGCAGCCGTTCACGACGATGGGGCCGAGTCGGACGCCGACCCGGTCCTCGATGGCGAACGCGGTGTCTACCGCCTCGTTGACCGGGGTCTCCTCCGGCAACGTCACGAGGACGACCTGACACCGGGCCGGGTCCGAGAGCATCTCCACGACGTCCGCGGCCTGCTTGCGCACCGGCCCGACGGCGACGGCATCGAGCAGGCCCTGCGCCGAGGTGAGGAAGGTGAGGGCATGTCCGGCGGCCGGCGCGTCCACGATGATGAGGTCCGCGTCTCGGCTCTGCTCCAAGCCCTTCACCTTGCCCAAGACGAGGATGTCCTTCATTCCCGGCACTGCGGTCGCAATCACGTCGAGCGCGCCGGTCTGCACGAGTCGCTTCGAAATTCGCTTGAGTCCGTTGCCCTCCAGCCAGTCGCGCAAGGCCGCGTCGGGGGTCAGGGTGCGGCCTCGAATCCCCGGCGCGAGGTCCTGCTCGTCGTAGCCGAG
>JANLTQ010000068.1:0-2028 GCA_031363005.1 Acidimicrobiia bacterium
TCCCGACCGATGGCGCGGCCGTGAGCGTGCGCTCGGAATGCACGTCGCCGGCGATTGCGTACAACTCGGCGAGGGTGGCGCCGTCGACGTCCACCGGATGCGCGGTGCCCAGCCACCGTCGAGCTTCCGCTCGAGACAACCGACCGACGTGAATCTGACTCAGACATCGACCGGGTCGCGTCACCGCCGGGTGCAGGCGGGTGATGTCCTCGTTCGTGGTGATGCAGACCAGCGTCTTGAGGCCTTGGCCGAGGAGCCCGTCGCTGAGGTTGAGGAGGCGGGCGAGCGACTGGCCGACGGCGCCTTTCGCATCGGCGCGGATGAGCTCGTCGCAGTCCTCCAGGACGAGCAGACGCCATGGACCACGTTCGTCGTCGTCGTGCTGCCAGTCTTCGTCTCGCGTCGCCACGTGCATGAGATAGCCGGGATTGTGCAGCAGCTGTTCGGGGTCGAGGATGTATTCGAGCCCGCACCATTCCCGCCACGCGTGGGCGAGCGCGCGGAGTGCAGTGGTCTTGCCGGTTCCCGGCGGGCCGTGCAGGAGCACGAGCCGACCGTCGAGGTGGCCGGGGTCGAGATTCGCCAGCCGATCGAGCGCTTCGCCCACGCCGCGTGCGTAGTTGTGGCGGATCTCGGGCCAACGGCACGTATCGATGCGCCGGACCGTGCGACGTGCGGCGGTGGGTTCGAGGTGCCAGAAGCTTACGGGCTCGGTGTCCGCCGGCGTCGACGGATCGCGCGCGTCCGCGGCGACCTGGTCGGCGATCGCGCTGACCTCTGCGGTATCGGTTCCGATGACGGTGATCGTGGCCCGCCCGTCGGCGTAGCGGTTGGCCTTGAGGACCCACGAGCCGCCGTGGGCGAGGACACACTTCCGGCCCTCTTCGTACGCGACGCGAGTGGATGCGGTGTGAGGTGGGATCAGCGCCGCGTCCGGCCGGCTACGGGGAAGCCGGAGGGTGCGTGACACGGGGTACGTGCCCGCGACGAACTCCCCGAGGAACAGCGCGTCGATCGCGTCCGCGGGGTCGTCGTAACCGTCGAGGGAGACGGCAAGGGAGAAGGGGTTGAGATGTTCCATGAGAGGGGGAGTGCAACCAGTGGTGAAGGCACGCGCACATCATGGCGGACCGACGCGCACATGCAGTCCGATTTTCCTCGCCGTGTGTGCTCGCTAAACCGCGGGACCCGTTGTGTCAGCGCGTGCGCGCTTTGGGTCTCGTCAGCGCGGTAGGCGCAATGCCCGTTCGAGCGTCGCGAGTCCTTCAGGCGTTCCGGTCCAATGCGCGCGCCGAACGCTGCCGTCGGCTTGTTTGACGACGTGGCGCAACACGAGCGACGTGATGATGACGTCGTCGGCGATTCCGATGACGGGGATGAAGTCCGGGACGAGGTCGATCGGGCACGCCAGGTACGCAAGGAGCAGCCAGAGTGACACCCGAGTCGAGCGTGGAAGGGCCGGGTCTCGCGCCAAGTTACGAACGAGGCGGAGGGAATCCGGGAGGAGTCGCGCCACCGAGGAGATCGTCATGCCGTCGGGTCGGAACGCGACCAACGCGACCAACAGGATCAGCCACGCTGCGACCACCGATGCGAGCGCGATGAGCAGCGTCGAGATCATGCGTAAGCCCGTCGTGTGGCCGTGACCACGGTGAGGATGGAACGTATGGTCGGGAAGGAAGGATTTGAACCCGCGCCCCCTGCTCGAGTCGAACTGGGACGTGGGTGGTTGTTCGTCCGAATACGTGAACCCGTCGACACGCGGCGCAACCGCGTTTGGGATCTGCGTCACGGTCAGCGTGACGTCCATCCCAAACACGGAGACCGATCCATGGCACACCTGGCGGCATGGGCCCAAGCTGGCGCCGGAGTTCGAGCACGGCTTCGGCCCGCCCGAGGAAATGCCCGAAGTCTCCCTGCTGTACACGCGGTGATCATTCCGAAACGCCTGGCGACACGACCGCTGGCGTCGGGTGGCGTGTCTCGACATCGACAACCCACCGACGACCCGCAGGCGCCCACGCCGAG